>JADKDR010000004.1:300000-414116 GCA_016714535.1 Bacteroidota bacterium | reverse complement strand
GCTGCGGAAGTTTTATTGGCTTGATTTGTTGCTAAAGATTGTGAGTAATTAAAGGCTGCAATTAAGCGTTCGCGGGGTACTGTATTTGTTGCAGGATCTTTAGTCAAATCAAAGTCTTGTTGCCCGGCCAATTTCATTTTATGCTGCAAACCTTTAGCAGTCGAGGCAACATTCTGCACTACCGAATCATCAGTAATTATTGCGCAAATACCTGCATTGCCTTTTTCTGGAAACGTATTTTGCGCAATAATGATTGTTGCTGATACGAGGAAACAAATGGTGAGGATAAAATTTTTCATAGCGATATTTCTTAGCGTTGCAAACATGCAACGGCAGCAACTCAATTAAATACCGCATTTGTGGTATTTTAAGGTTGGGCTGATCATGCAATAATCAATGATTATTAATTAAGCTATTGTAAATGATTTATGCAACGTGTTGTATATAGTTCCAATCTGAAGTTTTAATTCACTTTTGGTTTTGTCTAAAACATTGCCAACATGAACATGCGAATGACCAGCTGCAAACAGTTTTATTATTTGCGATTGTAATGGAGTAAATTTTGAATTGGATTGTATCGAACACTTACTGTGAATTAATTGCGCAACAGGCAGAGATAGTTGCGCCTGCCCTGCCGAAATTTCGGTAATGATATTTATCAATTGCCGTGCATTGCTATATTTATTTACATATCCCGATGCACCTGCACATAAGCACTGATACACCCAATCGTGCTGCAACCAGGCCGAGCTGATGATGAAATTTATATCGGGTCTTGTTTTTTTTGAAGTGGAAATAAGGTTTAAAATATTTATGCCGGGCAGGGTGATATCCAGCACAACAATGCTTGATTTAATATCCGGTAAAGATTTTTGAAAAGAATAGAAATTGTAAAACCGCTCAGTAACTTCTATTGCATGAGCATTATTCAAAACCGAAAAACAAATGCTGTTCAACTCCTTATCTGCTTCAACTAATGCAACGTTAATCGCGCTCATTTTTTATGATTGTTTTTACGTTGCGAAAAACGAGAATCAATTAAAAAGATATATACTGCATTTGTGGTATATTAAAATTATTTATGTGGGTTAACACATGAGTTTAAACCAACTTTCCTTTTGCAATAATTTCGCATCCAATACCAACAGAAGAATTAATTTCAAAACTTCCGCCTGTTTGTTCAATGCGGTATTTCATGTTTGGTAAACCATTGCCACCAAGCCTCACCTCCTGCCCCTCTCCAAAGGAGAGGGGAGAAAATCCAACTCCATCATCTTTTATTTTTAATTCAAAATTATCAGCATCAATTTTAAAATCAACAATTACATTTTTTGCTTTGGCATATTTTAAAATGTTGTTGAGTGATTCTTTCAACACTAAAAAAATATTTCTTTTTAATTCAGGATTTATGGAACGGTTTTCATAAGCATCAGGAAAATTGATTTGATAAGCGATGCCGGTGTTTTCAAAAAACTGGTGAATGTGATTGCGCATATAAACAATCAAACTATCCAGCGAATCGTGCTTAGGAGAAATAGCCCACACAATTTCGCTGAGCGAAGAATTTACATTGCGTGAGTAATCACTAATGCGGCCAAGTGTTTCAATAGCTTCGGGCGAGTTGATTTGTTTATCGCCTGCAGTCATGTCACTCAGTAAAGAAATTTTCGTTAGGCTGTGGCCAATGTCATCGTGTATATCGCGCGAAATTCTGACTCTGATATTTTCTGCTTCCTTTTCTCTTTCTGTTTGTATGAGTTGTTTTTGTGTTGATTTTAAATAAATAAGAGATTGCGAAAGTTGGTTGGAGAGTTTTTTGCGTTTTGAATACAGGTTGAAAATGTATCCACCTAAAATTATCAATCCAAAAATTCCAATAAAAGCAAAGTTCTTTTTTTGATTTTCTTTTTTTGCTATTACTTCTTTAAGTTGACTTTCTTTTTTCAGAAGGATAATTTCCTTTTCTTTTTTATCTGTTTCATAGCGCGTGCTGAGTTCTGCAATTGTTTTGGTTTTTTCATTGCTGTTAATAGAATCATTCAGTTGCCCGTGAGCATTGCGGTAATACAGGGCCTTTTCAAATTGCCCGTTCTTCTCGAAAGCTTTGGATAACCCATTTAAATATTTTAACCTTAAATTACTTTCATTCTCAACCATTGCAATTGCTTTTTTATACCAGATTATTGCACCAGTATAGTTTCCAAGACAAAACTGCGCTTCACCCAAATGAAAATGTAATTCCTTATACATGATTGGATTCTCAGATATTTGACATACTTGCAATCCTTTTTCGAAATCGGATAGACTTAATTCACATTTGTTTTGCCTCATATTAACAAGGCCGATTGTAATATAATTGTCTGCATCATAAAGGAAGTTCTTTTGTTCTTTTGCTAACAAAATGGACTTTTTAGCATAATATTCTGCACTATCATAAAGTGCCAATTCCAGATAACCCTTGCCAATATTGGTGAAGCAAAGAATATCATCAACACCATTACTTATATTTTTATACATACCGTTGGCCGTCCTAAATAGGTTTATCGCCTTTGAAAAAGATTTTTGTGTCAAGTAAACTGTTCCGATGCTTAAATTAAAATTTGCCATCATAGGTTGATCTGAAATTAATTCAGCAGCGCGAATCCCTTTTAAATAATAAATAAGAGCTGAATCAAAAGTTCCAAGGCTTTCATAAGCTGATCCAAGATTATAGTAGATAAACATCTTGTTTCGCATTCTGAGTTTCTCAGAAATAAGTGTGTCATTGAAAATAAGATCAGCTTGTCGGTTAATTAAAATACAGGAATCGTAGTTGCCGATATACAAATATGTCATACCAATATTTGAAAGTGCAATCCCATACCAACCGTTATCCTTCGCTAACTTAAACTCTATTTTTGCAAGGTTAAAAAAGTTAAGTGCCTTCCTGTTATCAAAACCCTGTTGGTATACTCCCAAGTTGTTATAAGATGATCCTTTTCCTCTGTGATATTGAAGTTTATGACTTAACTCTAATGCCTGATTTGCAAGTAGAATTGATGAATCACGGTTTTGAAAACGCAAATTATAGCTAATTTGATTGAGCAGTTTTGCCCTTACCGTATCATCAGGAATATGTTTGCGCAGTGCAGATATCAAACTGTCTGTTGATAATTGTTGTGCATGCAATAAAGTATTGCTAAAAATAATTACTACACAAAGTAGTTTCAAAAGGCATGTTATTGAAGTTGTTCTATTGTTTTGCATATTTATCTTATTAACAATTGTGAAAGTTGATTTCGATTAAATCGGAAAATAACTAAAGCTCTAAAGCGCATTTTAAAAAAGAATACCGGTTATAAATATTTCGCATCCACTTCCAACAGATGAATTAATTTCAAAACTTCCGCCTGTTTGTTCAATACGGTATTTCATGTTTGGTAAACCATTGCCACCAAGCCTCACCCGCTGCCCCTCTCCAAAGGAGAGGGGGGAAAAGCCAACACCATCATCTTTTATTTTTAACTCAAATTGATCACCGTCAATTTTAAAATCAATAGAAACATTTTTTGCTTTCGCATATTTTAAAATGTTGTTGAGCGATTCTTTAAGCACTAAAAAAATATTACGTTTTAACTCAGGATTGATGGAACGGTTTTCATAAGCATCAGGAAAATTGATTTGATAAGCGATGCTGGTGTTTTCAAAAAACTTGTGAATGTGATTGCGCATATACACAATCAAACTATCGAGCGAATCGTGTGTAGGAGAAATAGCCCACACAATTTCGCTTAGCGATGAATTTACATTGCGTGAGTAATCGCTGATGCGCCCAAGTGTTTCGATAGCTTCGGGCGAATTGATTTGCTTATCGCTTGCAGTCATATCACTCAATAAAGAAATTTTTGTAAGGCTGTGGCCAATGTCATCGTGTATATCGCGCGAAATTCGAAGACGGATATTTTCAGCTTCTTTTTCTCTTTCTGTTTGTATGAGTTGTTGTTGTGTTGATTTTAAATCGGTTAATGATTGCGAAAGTTGGTTGGAGAGTTTTTTGCGTTTTGAATAAAGAACTAAAAGATAACTACCAAAGACTAGCAGTATCGCAATTCCAAAAAAAGCAAAGTTCTTTTTTTGATTTTCATTTTTTGCCTGAACAGATTTAAGTTCATTTTCCTTTGACAACAAATTATTTTGAACAGTTATTTTCTCGTTAGAGAGCTTTTGCGAATTTATCTCAACACTCAATTTCGAAGCTTCAAGTTTTCTCAGTTCATTGGTTTGCTCTAATAGTTCAATGTCCTGAATGGATTTTTGAGAAATGAGGTTCTGTCTTTCAATCTGATTTTTTTTTTCTCTCAGCTTCAACAACTGGATATCGTTGTTCTTATTTAAAATTTGTATTCGATGATTATTTTTATTTGTCTCATATTGAACATTCAAGAGTTCAATTGTTTTTGTTTTTTCAATATTAAATATTGAATCTTTGAGCTCATAATACTGTTCAAGATACTGAAATGCCAGAGGGGTATTACCGGTTTTTTTATACAATGCTGAGATAGCCTGCAAGCATGATAGAGATACTTCATTATCATCAGGATTCATATTCTTGGCAATGAAATAATCTGTCAAAGCGATGGAATCTTTATTGATACAATTGTAAGCTTTGCCTAGTTCAAAAAACAATCTGTTTTCGACATATTTTATTTTGGTTGCTTTTGCGTATTTAATTCCTGTTTTAAGAATTGCAATAGCTGTGTCGCACTTATTTTGAGCAATTGCAATTTGTCCTAAAGTGAGATAGTTGGGTGGATAAAGCGAAACAAGGTTGTTTTTTTTAATTAGTTGAAAGGCCGTATCAAGATAAGCTTCTGCAATTTCATATTGTTCAAAATCCTTATAGATTGAAGCAAGTTGCGTAAGGCACAAAATTGGGGGGTCCACTATAGGAATGTACTTATATAGTTGATATGCTTTATTGTAGTATTCAACCGCTTTAGATTTATTTCCTTGTGCATTATAAATGCCTGCTATGCGCAATGTACCTTCAGCAAGTCCGTCATTTCTTTGAATCTGTTCGGCTATTTTAATTGACTTTAAGCCATACACAATGCTGCTATCGTAAAGAGCCATATTAGTAAACACCTGACACAAAAAACTGTAATTGAACATAAGCCGGCTGAGTTTTTCATATTCAATTATGTTCTTTTCATTTTCAATAACACTGATACTTAATCGGGTGTAAAAAAGCGAGGAGTCAAACTGAGTAAGATTACTATAGGTACGTCCAAGATTGAAAAATGCTTTTGACTGCATCAACTTGTCGTCTGCGAGTGCAAACGATTGCGAGGCTTTCTTAAAATAGATTAGAGATGAATCGGGATTTGTTTTAAGCGCAAAGTTTCCTAAATTATTATAGTAATTTCCAATTCCCTTTTGATATCTTATTGAGAGACTTTTCTGATAAGCCTGATTTGCAATTAAACGTGCCGAATCAATATTATTTGTTTTCAGAAAAAACAAGTATGCATATTGGCTTTGTGCATCTATTATTGATTTCACATCAGAACCTGTTTTAACTACAGTTAACAAACTATCCATTACAGGTGTTTGACCTATCACCTTTACTGTGAGTAATATGCAAGTTAAAATAACTATTAAAAATTTTATAGGTTTTTGCATTGATTTAGTATTATAGAAATTATAGTCTTGATTCATTTTACCGCTGCATTACCTTATTCACCATTTCCATTTTCGAATTCACTTGCAGCTTTTCATAAATATTACGTATGTGAGTTCGAACGGTATCGGGACTTAAAAAAAGTTTTTCGGCTATCTCTTTATAGATAAAACCTTTTGCAATCAATTCGGCAATTTCGCGCTCGCGATGAGATAAATCTGCAACAGGATTTTTTTGGCTGGCTGTTTTATCTCCGGTAAATGAGCCAACAACCAATCGTGCAATGCTGGTGCTCATAGGTGATCCGCCATTATTAATTTCACGAATGGCATTTACCAATTCTTCGGGTTTAGAATTTTTTAAGATATAGCCGGTAGCACCAGCTTTTAATGCACTGAAAATATTTTCGGGATTATCGAAAACGGTGCTTATCAGATATTGAATCTGCGGTTTTAATGGCTTGCAATCGGCCACACATTCAATACCTGTTTTGCCGGGCATGTTTATGTCCATAATTACAACATCCACATCAAGGGTTTTAAATTCATCAGCATAAGGTTTAGCCGATGGAAACACTTTTACCACTTCCATATCATCTTGCTCCGAAACTATTTTTCGAAGCAGCACCCGCAGGTCTTTATCGTCATCAACAATCGCAATTTTTATTTTATCCATTCGTATTTAGGTTAGTTGTTAATTTCGAGTCTGCAATATTGTTTAAAATGTTTAGTTGTAAAATACTGCAAATGCAGTATTTTTATTTATACTCACTAAAGTGTTTTCATCCTTATTTGATTCGCTTTTTAGGTTAGTTTATTGTTTAAATTAAAGTTCAAATAGCGTTATAAGAATCATCCCGTTATATTGATAAGCATAGCTCAAAACTAAATCAACTCAAGCACTTCTATTAAGTAACCACTTCTTGTTCATATCATCTACTGAAGTAAATTTAGTTATGTGAAGATATTCCTTTTCACATGTAACTGAAAAATATTTATTTTAATTGTAGAAATCTCATGCTTCAGACTTATGATAACAGCAGCGCTCTCCGAATAAGCATGAAAGAATCGGCATTACTCCATTTTGGCTTCGAACTTCTGTTATCTTCAATAAAAAAAGAATGATTAATAAATCACTCGAAAATTTAAATATCGATGCGTTGATTGCAATGCTATTTGATATAATTGATGAATAAAAAACTCAAACTTCAAGTCAAGCATAAAAGTTCACAACAACCAACCTCGTAAGTATTATTAAAAACTTACCGTGAGCAACTGCACCATGACAATCTGCAGGTAATTTTAATCGCCAAATAAGAATGAGCTTTTAAATGCTCATCAAAGTGTTTTTACACGATTGTATTTTCGAAGAAAACAGTGTCTCTTCTTCATAGCAAAAAAAATGGTCTTGATAAATTCTTCTAATCTATCATCAGTACGGAGCTATGTTATTTTTAATGAAAACAGATAAAACGTCTGCAAGGTGAATGGTTAATGCATTTGCATAGGATAAAAAAAGCATGCCCTATTTACGTAAATAGAGGTCATAAAAATTGGATGATGCCTTTTGATGTTATAAATAAATAAACGTTTTGTAAAAAGTTATCAAGGGATGTAAAAAGATATCAAGGGCGCGGGCTTCGCCCGCGCCCTTGATATCTTCTCTTTTCTCCCAATATGCTTGATATAACAAAGCGCCCTGTGCAACAGGTGCACAGGGCGCTTAGAAATTTTATTGCTTCTTTTCTGATTTACTTTTTTATCAATCTCCCCGTTTCGGTCATACCATTCAATTGTACATTTACTAGATACATGCCCGATGCTAAGTTGGTCAAATCGTAACTTCTAATATTGCTACCAGCAAATGCAGCTTCTTCGGTAACGAATACTATTCTGCCAATATGATCATAAATTACTATTCGCAACTTCCCGTCTTCGCTGGCTTCAAAGTTCATATTCAACATTCCCTCGCTTGGGTTAGGATAAATAGTTACCAACCCGCTTGTACTTGCTATTCCACTCGCCATCTTAGGTGGTGCCGGACAGGTAAGCATACCTGCAGTACTTCCTTGCGCACCACCGGCCCAGGCACGTAGTATATTCCATACCGCTGTGCTGCAAGCCGATGTTAAGTAAGGACTTGAACATCCTCCTAATTTCTTGTTCGCTTCATTTAATACTTGCGTTACAGTCATTCCTGCAAATGGGGCCGTGTTATATATCAGGTCGCCTAACGTTACTGTTGGTACGGGTGCAAAGTTTGGATCATATGCATCAAATACAACGCTCATTTTTAAGCTCACTACCAAGGCTGCAAACGAACTGTTAAACGTTGTGCTTGTAGGATTATTCAGGTTGGAAGTTAGTATTGTTGCTCCTCCTGTTCCTGGTTGGCCGGTTAGGAAATTGCGTACTGCGGTTGAACTGCTTAGTGTTAATGTGCGGCTACCTCCGCAACCACCACCAACTACCAAACTCGCTGGGAATGCGGCCGGGAAGTGGTTGGTCAGGTAAGTACCTATGTTATTGCCTGCTGCCGGTGTTGTCCATCCCTGCGCGTTACCATACGTACCCGGATTAGGGAACTCGGTATGGAATGGGCTTCCATTACTACACACATAGGGTGGTTGTGTTATGGTGACACTTGCCTGCGTTAAACATCCTCCGCCATCCGTTACCGTTACCTGGAATGTTCCAGCAGTTAATCCGATTACATCCTGTGTGGTCCTTACCGGTATGGTATTCCACTGATATGTATAAGTGCCACCACCACCGCTTACGCTTATGTATGCTGCTCCATTGTTACCTCCATAGTTAGTTACATTGCTTGTGCTATCAACAACTACAACAATTGACGTTGGTGCTGTTATTACACAACTGCTGCTGTTGCTGCAACCGTTTGCATCTGTTACTGTTACCGTATATGTACCAGCAGGCAAGTTGCTTATGCTGCTAGTTGTTTCAAAGTTATTCCACACATAGGTATATGGCGCAGTGCCACCTGCTGCGGCTACACTTGAGGCTCCGTTGCTTCCATTATTGCAAGTAGTATTAGTACAGCTTTGGCTTAATACAATAGCACTAGGTTGAGTTAACACTACACACAAGGTGATGGTACATCCATTGGCATCTGTTACCGTTACCGTATGTGATCCTGCTGCAAGGCCTGTGCGGTCTTCGGTAGTTGCTCCACCTGTCCATATGTAGGTATATGGGGCGGTACCGCCTGTTACCGTTATGTTGATGCTGCCATTGCTGCTGCCATTACATGTTGGATTTACATGCGTTTCAGTGATGTTAAGACCATTTACAGGTGCTGTTACCACATAACTTGCTGTGGCCGTACATCCGTTTGCGTCTGTTACCGTCACCGTATACGTGCCTGCCATTAAGCCCGTAGCTGTTACCGTTGTTTGACCATTGCTCCAGCTATAGCTATATGGGCTTACGCCTCCCATAGCCGCAACCGTAGCCGTGCCATTGTTATTTCCGTTACAGTTTACATTGGTGCCACTGGCTGTAGCTGTCAATGCTGCCGGCTCCGTTAAGGTTATGCTTACCGTTTGGGTACATACTCCATTGCTTACTGTTACCGTATATGTGCCTGCTCCTACGCCCATCAAGTCTTCGGTTGTTGCTCCGCTACTCCAGGTATAGGTATACGCGCCTTGTGGGTTGGTGGTCAGGTTTATGCTGCCATCAAGACCTCCGTTGCAACGGATGTTGACCCCGCCTGCATACGTTGGACTGTTTAGGGTTGCCGTAAACGTGCCTCCACCTACTTTCACACATACACTTACTACACATCCATTGGCATCGGTTACTTGTACAAAGTTGTTGCCTGAACATAAGTTGGTACCTGTTTGGGTGGTCTGTCCATTGCTCCACAGATAACTGTAAGGGCTGTGCCTCCTGTCATAGTCACTGTGCCCGTACCATCGCACAATACACAATTGGCATCGGTGCTGCTGGTGCTTATCGTATCTAATACTGCCGGCTGCGTGATCTCGATGCTGGCCGTGGCCATGCATCCGTTAACATCTGTTACCGTTACTGTATATGTTCCAACTCCAAGGTTAGCGGTCATGCTCTGGCTTGCTCCGTTGTTCCATGCATAGCTGTATGGCGCAACGCCTCCCGTAGTTACTACACTGGCACTGCCATTGCTCTGGCCATTGCAACTTACATTGATACCACTTGCTGTGGCAACCATGATGGCCGGCTCGGTAATTTGAGCGCTATCAAGTTTTGTACAGCCATTGCTGTCGGTTACCGTTACATAATACCATCCGGCAAGGGCCGTGATGCTCGTGTTTAAGCTATCGATCGTATCGCCAGGGGCATTGGTCCATACATAACCATATGGGGCGCTGCCGCCATTCAGGTTAGTGATGCTGATGCTGCCATTGCCACCATTACATAATGCATTGGTTACTTGTAAGCTATACTGGATTGCTGCTGCCTGTCCTACCATTGCTGTGCATGTGGTGGTACATCCACTGGCATCCGTTATTAATACGGTATATACGCCTGCTACTAAGCCGGTGTTGATGCCATTGGTGCCGCCATTGCTCCACTGATATACATATGGTGGGGTGCCGCCAAATACATTTACCGTTGCTGTTCCTAATGCCTGACCACAAGATGTTGGGGTGCAGGTAGTGTTGCAGTTAAGGGCTGCACTTTGGGTCAGGATAATTGCTGCCTGAACGGTACATCCCATGCTGTCAGTTATGGTAACATACACTGCCCCGGCACTCAAGCCAGTTGCTGTCTGTGTAGTTTGGCCATTGCTCCATAAATAAACATATGCATTGCCAACTGTGTATGGCGTACCTCCTACCGGAGTTATGGTTGCTGTTCCATTGTTTCCACCCTGACATACGGCTCCTCCGGTGCTAAAGCTATAAACGAGCGGACCCGGCTCTGTTACCGTTACCGTGCACTGGCTGCTGCAGCCATCGCTATCAAATACGGTTACTGTATATGTTCCTGCTCCCATGCCCGTAGCTGTCAGCGTGGTCTGTGCCGGAGCTGTGTTCCAGATTACATTATATACTCCATTGCCGCCTCCGGGTACTACTGTGGCCTGGCCATTCTGATAGCCACTGCAACTTACACTCTGCGTAACGCTGGCCGTACATGTTACCGGAGTTGGTGCTCCTATAACTGCCGTGGCCGATATCGGTCCGCATCCATTAGCATCGTTTACTGTTACTGTATATGATCCTGCTGCAAGGCCGCTGATGGCACTTGTGGTTGCTCCGTTGCTCCACAAATGGGTATATGGTGGGGTACCTCCGCCTACTACTGCCATGGCTGTGCCGGTTGGGTTTACACAACTTACATTCGTGTTGCTCGTACCTACCGATAAGGCCGTAGGTTCTGTTATCGTTACTGTGCAGGTGCTCGTACAGCCTGCTCCATCGGTTACCGTGGCAGTATACGTTCCTGCGCCCAGGCCCGTGGCAGTTTGCATGGTCTGACCATTGCTCCATGCATACGTGTATAGTCCTGTGCCGCCTGTACCATTTACAGTCGCGCTGCCGGTAGTTAATCCATTGCACGTTACATTTACTTGCGTAATGCCACATGCTAAGGCCGATGGCTGGTTGACTACAAAGCAATACGTTACACTACAACCCGCACTATCCGTTACCGTTGCATAATATACACCTGCTGTTACGGTAGCTGTATTGGTAGTGTTGCCACCATCATGACTCCAGCTATACGTATACGTGCCGCTGCCTCCTGTTGGACTAACCAACAATACACTCGTGCCTCCGTGGCAGGCGATAGTCGTTTGGCTAGGGTTAACTACAATTGCGCTTGCAGTAGTAAGTACATATACATTGCTTGCAGTACATCCGTTGTTGTCAGTTACCGTTACTGTATAGGTGCCCGCTGTTAGGCCGCTTATCGTGGCACTATTCTGTCCGTTGCTCCATGCATACGTGTAAGGCGCTGTGCCTCCGCTTACGCTTGCCGTGGCGCTGCCTGTATTCTGGCCATTACATGCCACATCCGTTTGGGTGGGCGTAATTACGATGGCTGCAGGCTCGGTAATCGTTACATTGGCAGTGATGGTACATCCATTGGCATCAGTAATCGTTACCGTAAACGTGCCCGCTGCAAGACCGCTCACATTCTTCGTGCTGCTGCCATTGCTCCATGCATAGCTATATCCGGGCGTTCCGCCTACTACATTTATTGCTGCACTGCCGGTGCTGGCGCCATTACATTTTACATTCACCTGGCTCGTGCCGGTGATCATCGCACTTGGCTCTACTATCTCTATTTCTATCGAATCAACACAGCCTGATGCGTCTGTTACTGTTACCGTATAGGTGCCTGATGCAAGGCCGGTGGCCGTAGCATCAGTTTGTCCATTGCTCCATAAATACGTGTAAGGCGATGGGGCTACGGTGGCTACTACCGTGGCTGTACCACTCGTGCCTCATTACATAATACATTTGTTCCACTAATATTTAATACCAGACTACCCGGTGCTGTTATGGTTAAACTGGCTGGCAGTGCATCCATTAGCGTCTGTTACTGTTACGATATATCCGCCAGGCACAAGTCCTGTGGCGGTTGCACCTGTTTGTCCGTCACTCCAAAGGTATGTGTAAGCCGGAGTGCCTCCTGCTCCCTGTGCCGTAGCACTTGCTGTGCCACCACCTGTACAGGTGATTGGTACAACAGTAGGGATACTTGCAGTTACAGGGGTTAGTGGTTCTGTAATTTCTATACTTGCCGTATATATACATCCTTGTGCATCAGTAACGGTTACTGTATAGGTCCCAGCCGTTAAGCCCGTGGCGGTCATCGTGCCCTGGCCTGGTACCGTATTCCAACTGATGCTGTAAGGTGCTGTACCTCCGGTAATGCCGCTAATAGTTGCGCTGCCGTTATTACCTCCATTACATAATACATTTACTCCTGTTAATGGATTGGCTGTTATCGTGCTGCCCTGATTAATGATAATTCCTGTAAGTTGTGCGGTACATCCATTGGCATCCGTTACTGTTACACTGTAGGTACCTGCTGGCAAGTTAACAGCGGTGGCTGTTGTTTGACCATCACTCCACAAATAGCTGTAAGGCATGGTGCCTCCGCTTGCTGTTACTGTGGCGGTGCCTATTCCCGTTTGACACGTAGGTTGGGTTGTGGTAAACGCTGCCATTATTCCTGTAGGCTGAGTCACAACCACACTTGCGGTCTTGGTGCATCCATTGGCATCAGTTATGGTTACGGTATAAGTACCTGCACTTAATCCTGTAGCTGTTGCTGTAGTTTGGGCAACACTGGTATTCCACAAGTAAGTATATGGGCCGGTGCCTCCTGTTACTCCTGAAACAGTAGCTGTTCCATCGTTACCTCCATTACAACTTACCGCTGTGATGGTCAATGGATCGCAGGTAATTGCTGCCGGCTGACCTAACGTCACACTGCAACTGGTTGTACAGTTGTTCTTGTCTTTTACGATCACCGTATACGTGCCTGCTCCTACATTGTTTACTATCGCGGTAGTGGCTACCGGTACGGTATTCCAGGTATATGTGTAACCTGGCGTGCCGCCTGTTACAGTTACGCCTATCTTGCCAAGACCTCCATTACATGTTATCGTTTGCAATACGTTTGCACTGCAACTTAATACTGCTGGCTGTGTTAACGTTACACTCTGTGTCTTGGTACATCCGTTGGCATCAGTTATGGTTACGGTATAGGTTCCTGCCGCTAGGCCAGTAGCTGAGGCGGTGGTTTGACCGCTGCTCCATGAATAGCTATATGGTGTTACACCTCCCGAAACGCTTGCCGTTGCCTGTCCGTTTGCCGCTCCATTACATTTTGGATTCTTTGGTGTGATGCTTACAATCATTGCATTGGCCTGGGTTATTACAACCATCGCATTGCTTATACATCCGCGCTTATCCTTTATGGTCACATTATACATGCCTGCCATTACTCCCGTAATATCCTGTGTCGTGGCTCCTGTGCTCCATAAGTAGGTATAGCCCGGGGTGCCTCCTGTTACGCTTAAGTCGATGGCGCCATTGCTGCCACCATTACAACTTACATTGGTTACAGTATACAAAGCCAACAAGGCACTTGGTTGGGTAATTACTACGCTCAATGTCTTGGTACATCCTCCTGCATCTGTTACTGTTACGGTATACGTTCCTGCTGCAAGGCCTATTACAAACTTCGTTGTTTTTCCATTGCTCCATAAGTAACTATATGGTGCTGTTCCACCTGTTGGTACTACCGTTATGGTTCCGTTGCTACCGCCATGGCAGCTTACATTGGTCTTCTTGCTCGTTACATTCAAGGACGGTGGCGCTGTTAAAGTCACGCTCGCGGTTGCCGTACATCCGTTGGCATCCGTTATGGTAACTGTATACGTTCCTACGCCTAAGCCGGTTGCGATGGCTGTGGTCTTTACTGGTACAGTGTTCCAGCTATAGCTGTATGGTGCTGCACCTCCTATGGCGATGGCCGTTGCCGATCCGCTGTTAGCTCCGTTACATGCCGGATTGGTACCGTTAACAAACACAAATAATTGTGATGGCTGCGTTACCGTGGCCGTGCCCTTTGGTACAGCCGTTGGCATCCGTTATGGTTACGGTATACGTTCCTGCTGTTAAATTGTTGATCGTTTGTGTTAATGCGCCATTGCTCCATACAAATCCATAAGGTGGGGTACCGCCTATGGGTTGTGCTGTTACACTGCCATTGCTGCCACCAAAGCAGCTTACATTGGTTACACTTGCATTGCAAATGCAACTTAAGGCGCTTGGCTCTATGATGGTGGCACTTGTACTTTGTGTACATCCACTTCCATCTGTTACCGTTACTGTATAAATACCGGCTGCCAGATTGATGATGGTGGCCGTACTAGCTCCATTGCTCCAACTATAGCTATATGCTCCACTACCTCCGGTAGCTGTGGCGGTTATACTGCCATTGCCTCCTCCATTACAACTCACATTGTTGGTTGCAAGGCTGAGGGCTATAGCGGCTGACTGTCCTACGGTGTAGGTCGTATTGGTGCTTACCGTACATCCATTAGCATCAGTAACAGTTACCGTATAGGTTCCCGCTGATAAACCACTGATGTCTTCGGTTGTGGCTCCGGTGCTCCATAATACTGTATAGCCCGCTGTGCCACCTGATATGGTCAGGTTAACAGCTCCGGTGTTGCCTCCGTTACATCCTACATTGGTTACTACGCCACTTAATGCCAGTGGTGCCGATGGTTGGCTAATTGTTACCGAACCGGTTGTCATGCATCCCATGGCATCGGTAATGGTTACCGTCCATGTTCCTGCCGTTAGGCCGGTTGCATTGGCGGTAGTCTGTGCTGGAATCGTATTCCACTGGTAGGTATATGGGGCCGTGCCTCCTACTACATTATTTAAACATGCCTTGCCATCATTGCCACCATAACATTTGATATTATCGCAAACAACTAAGGTAAAGGTTATGGCAGGTGGCTCTACTATATTATACGTGCAACTCATGGTACATCCATTGGCATCAGTTACCGTTACTGTATACGCACCTGCCGCTAGGCCTCCTATTGTTTGGGTAGTAGCACCCGTGCTCCAACTGTATGTATAGGGGGCGGTGCCTCCGGTTATGTTGCTCGTTATCATTCCATCGCTGCCTCCGTTGCACATCGTATTGCTTACGCTGCCACCACAAATAAGTGGTGCCGGAGCTGTGATGGTAAATACAACTGCCAGATTACAGCCGTTGCTATCCGTAATTAATACCGTGTGAGTACCTGAGCTTATGCCTGTAAACAAGCCACTGCTTTGAACTGCTCCACCATCAAGGCTATAGTCGTAGCCTGCTGCGTGTATGCCTGCACCGCTCCATGGCGTGCCGCCAAAGGCTGTGATATTTATGCTACCTGTTTGGCCAGCACATAATGGTTGGGTAATCGTGAAATTCTTATCTAACATGTTAGGCTCGAATATGTAGAAGGTCATGATCGTATCGCATCCTAAACTATCTGTTACTGTAAGTGTATATGTGCCTGCAGTCAAATAATTGTTGATGGCGGTGGTGGCGCCATTGCTCCATTGATACGTATAAGGAGGCGTAGCGCCATTTATATATACGGATATTTGGGCTGTACTATCGCCATGGCACATGTTGGGGATGATTGTTTTGCCAATGGTAAAGGGTGGGTTTTGGAGAATTTCGATGGGGAGGATATAAGAACAACCGTTATAATCTGTTACTGTTACTGTATATACTCCTGCTACCAGGGAATCAATGTCTTCATCGGTATTACCATCACTCCATTCATAGGTGTACGGAGCTGTTCCTCCAAATACTGTTATATCAATTGATCCTGTAGCTTCATTATAACAGTTTATGTCAATATGTGATTCAACTAGTTCAAGTAAGACTGGTTCAAAGACTTCTGATTCGGCAGTTGTTGTGCATCCGTTACAATCTGTAACTAACACCGTATATATTCCAGCCGATAATGCCGAAATATTTTCGGTAGTTTCACCATTTGACCATAAAAACTGATAAGGGTCAGCATCAATCAAAGATATACCTGATGCATTTGTAAATGCTAAAACAGGTAAATAAGTAAATGTACGTGGAGCATTAAACGAACTTGTTGTTAAATCATAAACACCATTTGCCACAATGATGGTATCGGTTTTTACATCTAAAGCAAGGAAAGAAGTGTTTTGCAGTTTGCCTCCACTATAATGATCACTGATGGGCAATTCATATCCTTGTGTTCCGCCCGGCATGGCAGCACCACCTATTACTGAGCCAAAGAATAATGCATCTTGAGGAACCGTTGATGATGTTAATGAACTCAAACTTCCATTAAATACAGCAACCGCATCTGCATTAGTACCACCATTTCCTAATATACCTGTTGGGTTGGCAACGCCTAAACCATTATCCCCTGTTGTAGTTCCGGTATTAATTGCACGTAATATATTTGTAAGAGGTATCATAGAACTGCCACCAACGTAATACGTTGTACCTGCAGTTGCCATTCCTGAATTAATTTCGAAGCCATACGTTATGCCTCCGCCTTGCAACCATCCATTTGCATTGGCATTGCCATTATTAGCAAAGATTACTGAGAATGGAGTTAGACTAAAATCGATGTCTTTTATAGCAAACAACTCAACGAATTCGAATGGAGAATCATTCCCATTCGGGTTAGCAAATACTTTTGAAATTACCATTGCAGGAGCATTTTCACCGCATGGTGCTCCTCCGGATATACTGATATCTATGGCTCCGGTATTCTCACCTGCACAATTTACACTGTCGGCAAGAGCAACTATGCTTATGGCAGCAGGCTCACTAACAGAGGTCGAAAGGCTAAGTGTGCAACCAGCATCATCTGTTACGTTAACGGTATATATTCCTGCTGAAAGACTTGAAATATCTTCGGTTGTGCTGCCATTAGACCAATTGTAGGTAAACGGAGCATTGCCATTAGTTACGGTTAAATCAATAGTGCCTGTACCATTATTATTACAAGATAAATTTGTGGATAACGTTGTTCCATTTAAAAGTAGTTTAGAATGAACCGTGATGGTCTGCTCCTTTGTGCAACCATTACAATCTGTAACGGTAATAGTATACATTCCCGGATCGAGATTGGTTCTGTTCTGAGTAGTTGCCCCATTTTCCCAAACAAAGGTATAAGGGTCCGATGCACCTACTATACTAACCAATGAATTGCCGGGAGTAAACGTTGCCGAATTACTGAATACGCGTGAAGTAACAAAGGCATCTAATATTGGATTAAACGAACCTGCTGCCTGCATATACTGTCCACTTACCGCATCAGGAGCAATAAAGCTGCCTGTTTGAAGGAAGCCTCCGGTATATTTATCATTGCTGGGCAATGCATAGCCGGATGTACCTGGAGCCACAAAGGCTCCTCCAACTGCAGACCCATAAAATATGGCATCAATAGGGGTTGTGGCAGGGGTTATAGTTGCAACCGTACCTTGAAATACTGCTATTCCATCAGCGGAGGTGCCGCCATTACCAAACACCCCTGCAGTTGCCTGAGAAGAACCTAAAGAGCCATCGCCACCAGTATTAGTGACATTAATAGATCGTAAAATATTTGACGTAATTCCACTTGTGCTTAAGCTGCTTCCACCTACATAATAAACTCCACCCTGAACGGCATTGCCACTGGTTATTTGAAATGCATAGGTCACTGTGCTTCCACGTTTCCAGCCTAGGGCATTTGCTGTACCATTATTAGCAACTATTACCGTGTATGGTGTAACCGAAAAATCAATATTACGTGTAGCTATTAGTTCTACCCACTCCTGAGCTAAATCGTTTCCGAGAGGATTTGCAAAAAACTTTGAGATAATCAGCCCGCGTGAATTATTAGCACATGGTGTTCCGCCTGCTATGGTGGTTTGAATACTTCCATTTAAATCTCCTGCACAAGTTGCTGAATCAGCTACTGCGGTAATCACTATATCCGATGGTTGTGTAATTTCAGTTGAACAGGTGGCAGTGCATCCATTACTATCGGTAACGGTAACGGTATATGTGCCTGCGCCAATAGCCGGAATATCCTCTCCTGTTGTTCCATCGCTCCATTGAAAGATATAGCCGGGAGTGCCTCCGCTTGTTGTAATATCGATAAAGCTATTGCCACCAAAACAGAATGCAGGTTCCGAATAGCATGAAACTGACAAGGTAGCAGGCTCTGTAATTACAACCTCGCAGGTAGTAGTGCAGCTATTAGCATCGGTTACTGTAACCGTATAAGTACCTGGTGCTAAACCCGAAACCGAAGCACTATTGAGTGTGGCAGCGTGGCTCCAGGAATAAGTAAAGGCTGGGCCCGAACCAGGAGTTCCTCCTTGAGGTGTAACGGTAGCTGTTCCATCATTTAGCCCGTTACATGATACTTGGGTAGCAACAATAGAACAAGACAACACGATTGGTTGGGTAACCTCATATGAACAGGTAGTACTGCATCCAGCACCATCGGTAACAGTTACAGTATACGTTCCTGCTGAAAGGCCGACAGCATTAACCAGCGTTGCTCCATTACTCCACAGATATGCATATGGGCTAGTACCTCCCGTGGGTGTGCTTGTAGCCGACCCATCTGTTCCACCATTGCATGATACATTAGTGCCGGTTGCAGTACAATTTAATGCAGTTGGTTCTGTTACTGTATAATCGCATGTTGCAGTACATCCATTGGCATCAGTAACTGTTGCCGTATATGTACCCGCTATTAAGCCTGTGGATGTTGCATTGGTTTGTCCATTGCTCCATAAGTAAGAGTAAGGGCTTGTGCCACCTGAAGGTGTGCTTGCAGCTGTGCCGTTCGAACCTCCGTTGCATGTTACATTTGTTCCTGTAGCAGCACATGTTAATGCTGTAGGTTCTGTAACTGTATAGCTGCATGATGTAGTACATCCATTTGCATCGATAACGGTTGCTGTATATGTTCCAGCTATTAAGCCTGTGGCTGTTGCATTGGTTTGTCCATTGCTCCATAAGTATGTATAAGGGCTTGTGCCTCCTGCTGGGGTGCTTGTAGCTGTGCCGTTATTACCTCCGTTGCACGATACATTTGTTCCGCTGCCTACGCATGTTAATACTGCTGGCTCGGTAACTGGATAGCTGCATGATGTAGTACATCCAATTGCATCTGTAACGATTGCTGTATATGTTCCAGCTATTAAGCCTGTGGCTGTTGCATTGGTTTGTCCATTGCTCCATAAGTATGTATAAGGGCTTGTGCCTCCTGAGGGGTGCTTGTAGCTGTGCCGTTATTACCTCCGTTGCAGATACATTTGTTCCGTGCTACGCATGTTAATGCTGCTGGCTCGGTAACTGGATAGCTGCATGATGTAGTACATCCAATTGCATCTGTAACGGTTGCTGTATATGTTCCAGCTAATTAAGCCTGTGGCTGTTGCATTGGTTTGTCCATTGCTCCATAAGTATGTATAAGGGCTTGTGCCTCCTGTTGGGGTGCTTGTGGCTGTGCCGTTATTACCTCCGTTGCACGATACATTTGTTCCGCTGCCTACGCATGTTAATACTGCTGGCTCGGTAACTGGATAGCTGCATGATGTAGTACATCCAATTGCATCTGTAACGGTTGCTGTATATGTTCCAGCTATTAAGCCTGTGGCTGTTGCATTGGTTTGTCCATTGCTCCATAAGTATGTATAAGGGCTTGTGCCTCCTGCAGGGGTGCTTGTAGCTGTGCCGTTATTACCTCCGTTGCACGATACATTTGTTCCGCTGCCTACGCATGTTAATGCTGCCGGCTCTGCAACTGTATAGCTGCATGATGTAGTACATCCATTTGCATCGATAACGGTTGCTGTATATGTTCCAGCTATTAAGTCTGTGGCTGTTGCATTGGTTTGTCCATTGCTCCATAAGTATGTATAAGGGCTTGTGCCTCCTGCAGGGGTGCTTGTGGCTGTGCCGTTATTACCTCCGTTGCACGATACATTTGTTCCGCTGCCTACGCATGTTAATACTGCTGGCTCGGTAACTGGATAGCTGCATGATGTAGTACATCCAATTGCATCTGTAACGATTGCTGTATATGTTCCAGCTATTAAGCCTGTGGCTGTTGCATTGGTTTGTCCATTGCTCCATAAGTATGTATAAGGGCTTGTGCCTCCTGCAGGGGTGCTTGTAGCTGTGCCGTTATTACCTCCGTTGCACGATACATTTGTTCCGCTGCCTACGCATGTTAATACTGCTGGCTCGGTAACTGGATAGCTGCATGATGTAGTACATCCATTTGCATCTGTAACGGTTGCTGTATATGTTCCAGCTATTAAGCCTGTGGCTGTTGCATTGGTTTGTCCATTGCTCCATAAGTATGTATAAGGGCTTGTGCCTCCTGTTGGTGTGCTTGTAGCTGTGCCGTTTGAACCTCCATTACATGATACATTTGTTCCTGTAGCAACACATGTTAATGCTGCTGGCTCTGCAACTGTATAGCTGCATGATGTAGTACATCCATTTGCATCTGTAACGGTTGCTGTATATGTTCCAGCTATTAAGCCTGTGGCTGTTGCATCGGTTTGTCCATTGCTCCATAAGTATGTATAAGGGCTTGTGCCTCCTGTTGGTGTGCTTGTAGCTGTGCCGTTTGAACCTCCATTACATGATACATTTGTTCCTGTAGCAACACATGTTAATGCTGCTGGCTCTGCAACTGTATAGCTGCATGATGTAGTACATCCATTTGCATCTGTAACGGTTGCGGTATATGTTCCTGCTAATAAGCCTGTGGCTGTTGCATCGGTTTGTCCATTGCTCCATAAGTATGTATAAGGGCTTGTGCCTCCTGTTGGTGTGCTTGTAGCTGTGCCGTTTGAACCTCCATTACATGATACATTTGTTCCTGTAGCAACACATGTTAATGCTGCTGGCTCTGCAACTGTATAGCTGCATGATGTAGACATCCATTGCATCTGTAACGGTTGCGTATTGTTCCAGCTATTAAGCCTGTGGCTGTTGCATCGGTTTGTCCATTGCTCCATAAGTATGTATAAGGGCTTGTGCCTCCTGCTGGTGTGCTTGTAGCTGTGCCGTTTGAACCTCCATTACATGATACATTTGTTCCTGTAGCAACACATGTTAATGCTGTAGGTTCTGTAACTGTATAGCTGCATGATGTAGTACATCCATTTGCATCGATAACGGTTGCTGTATATGTTCCAGCTATTAAGCCTGTGGCTGTTGCATCGGTTTGTCCATTGCTCCATAAGTATGTATAAGGGCTTGTGCCTCCTGTTGGGTGCTTGTAGCTGTGCCGTTTGAACCTCCATTACATGATACATTTGTTCCCTGCAACGCATGTTAATGCTGCTGGCTCTGCAACTGTATAGCTGCATGATGTAGCTCCATTGACGGTAGTGGGAGGAGGGGACCTTATGTGGTGATGAGCTGCATGATGTAGTACATCCATTTGCATCTGTAACGGTTGCTGTATATGTTCCAGCTATTAAGCCTGTGGCTGTTGCATCGGTTTGTCCATTGCTCCATAAGTATGTATAAGGGCTTGTGCCTCCTGCCGGGGTGCTTGTAGCTGTGCCGTTATTACCTCCGTTGCACGATACATTTGTTCCGCTGCCTACGCATGTTAATGCTGCCGGCTCGGTAACTGGATAGCTGCATGATGTAGTACATCCATTTGCATCTGTAACGGTTGCTGTATATGTTCCAGCTATTAAGCCTGTGGCTGTTGCATCGGTTTGTCCATTGCTCCATAAGTATGTATAAGGGCTTGTGCCTCCTGCTGGGGTGCTTGTAGCTGTGCCGTTATTACCTCCGTTGCACGATACATTTGTTCCGCTGCCTACGCATGTTAATGCTGCTGGCTCTGCAACTGTATAGCTGCATGATGTAGTACATCCATTTGCATCTGTAACGGTTGATGTATATGTTCCAGCTATTAAGCCTGTGGCTGTTGCATTGGTTTGTCCATTGCTCCATAAGTATGTATAAGGGCTTGTGCCTCCTGTTGGTGTGCTTATAGCTGTGCCGTTATTACCTCCGTTGCACGATACATTTGTTCCGCTGCCTACGCATGTTAATACTGCTGGCTCGGTAACTGGATAGCTGCATGATGTAGTACATCCATTTGCATCTGTAACGGTTGCTGTATATGTTCCAGCTATTAAGCCTGTGGCTGTTGCATTGGTTTGTCCATTGCTCCATAAGTATGTATAAGGGCTTGTGCCTCCTGCAGGGGTGCTTGTAGCTGTGCCGTTATTACCTCCGTTGCACGATACATTTGTTCCGCTGCCTACGCATGTTAATACTGCCGGCTCGGTAACTGGATAGCTGCATGATGTAGTACATCCATTTGCATCTGTAACGGTTGCTGTATATGTTCCAGCTATTAAGCCTGTGGCTGTTGCATTGGTTTGTCCATTGCTCCATAAGTATGTATAAGGGCTTGTGCCTCCTGCAGGGGGGCTTGTAGCTGTGCCGTTATTACCTCCGTTGCACGATACATTTGTTCCGCTGCCTACGCATGTTAATGCTGTAGGTTCTGTAACTGTATAACTGCATGTACTAGTACATCCATTATTGTCGGTTACTGTTACTGTATACGTTCCTGCTGATAAGCCTGTGGCGGTGGCAGTAGTTTGTGCTGCACCATCGTTCCACAAATATGTATATGGGCCAGTGCCACCTGCTGGGGTGCTTGTGGCTGTGCCTGTGGCTCCTCCAAAGCATAATGCAGATGTGCCCGTAGTTGTACAGGTTACATTACAAGCAACTAAACAATTCACCACTACCCCTGCCAACGAAACAACACAATTATTACTTGCAGCATTACGTGCATAAACAGTATAGGTATTATTGGCAACGGAATTAAATACATTGGTTCCAAACCAATTAGTATTGTCAATTGAGTATTCTATGGTTCCGGAAGGAATGGTTGCTGCAATAGTAATAACACCTGTACCTGGGCCAGCTACACATGATGGCGTAGCGCTAGTAATTACCGGATTATGATTTACATCAACAAAGGTTTGACCTAAGCTAGTACAACCACCGGCATAAGAAACCGTAACGTTATACAGCCCTTCGTTTACTGCTGTAACATTAGTGATTGTAGGGGCTTGAGCGGTACTTGAGAATGAGCCAGGACCAGTCCAAGCATAGCCGATAGCGCCTGCGCCAGATGCGCTTAAATTGATGCTGGAAGTAGATGGCACGCTTATACATACCGGTGAATTTGATGTTACAGTTGGCGCAGGTGCTGCTAACACTGTAATATTACCTGTGCCCGAAACAGTTCCGGTACAGCCGTTATCGTCTACTACCGATACGAGATTAACAACATGTGCACTGGCACTTAGGCCTGTTGTGCTTATATTTAATACGTTGGAAGAAACAGCCACCGTTTGATTTGCACCACCATCTATATTATAAGTAAGTGTGAAAGGTGTAGTACCGGCAAGGGTAAGCGGAATCTGCCCTGTGTAACCTTCGCATATATTGACATTGGCACCCGAAATAGTAACCGAGGGTGCGGCATTTATAAAAATCTCCCCACTGCCCGACACAGTTGCTGTGCAGTTACCACCGTCAGCAGTAACCGAGGTTAAAGCAAACTGCCCGGCTGTTGCACTTGTAAGCGTATAAGGATTATCAGAAGTAACAATAGGCGTTTGTGCCACTCCGTTAATAGTATAGTTAATTGTAAAAGTAGGCGTACCTGTGTACCCCGAAAAATTAATCGTTAAGCTGCCCGATGCCGGTGCACATGCCGTAGAAGTACCGGAGATAGCCGCTGTAGGACATGTAACCGTAAAATTACGAACAGCCAAAGTTGGTTGCGATGTGCCGGTACAACTTGCATTAACAGGATTGATACGTGGCATAATGCGCAATGTAGTACCACACGCTGTAGATGGGATTGTGTAGGTGGCACAGGCTGGGGTGAGATTAAGAGCATTTGTTGAACCCAATGTATTAACGTTAGAACCGGGAGCGGCAGACAACTGCCAAGTTGTACCTAAATCTATACTTAATTCAATGCTTTGTTCATCTGCAGAACTCCCAGTTACGGCAGGAGGAAAACTTGGCGCTGCACTTATAACACTCGCTTGTATTGTTGCAAAACTTGGCAGTGCTGCACAACCCGCACCTGTTACAGAGACAGTAGGAGCGGAAGTTGTAGCTGGTACATTACTGGTAGTTCCTGATGGTCCCCAAAAAGCTCCATTAATAAAAGAATTGCTTGAGCTAAAGTATGCTAAATACTCCCCTCCATTAGTTAAATTAGGAGTAGTGGCTGTGGAGGTTAAAAGTAAATTTATGTTACTATTCCAAGAAGATGCAGAAAAATTTGAACCAACAACATAAAAGCCACTTGCCGGAATAACTGCTGTAGAAGGTAATTGAACAACAAAATCACCATCAGTAAAGTAGCTACAACCAATATTAGTTCCGGGCGTTCCAGCCACTTCCCAGCCCTCACCGAAATTTGGGGAAGTTTCAGTTGCTGCATTGAATAAAACCTCGTTTAATTTAGCTGCCCCACTTGGTACACTTGATATGGTCTGGCTCGCCACCACATCCGCACTACTTTCGTCATATACGCCACCGCTGTTGTTTACATCATTTACCCATTCTATGGTAGAGCCGTTTGGTAAATTTGTAGAAGCCGATGTGCTGATGCTCATGCTTAAAACATCGCCCGGGCACTTGGCGCCTGCGGCTGTGTTACAGGTGGCATCGTTTGCAAATACGGGGCAAGGCGGTGGAAGCAGTCGGCAGTTATTATTGATGGTAATGGTTTGCGGTGGTGTACATCCGCTGCCATCGTATACTACTACCGTTAATGGGCCCGTGAGGATAGTACTTATGGTAAAAAGTCCTGTGGCATTGGAATCTACATTTACGCCATTGTTTTTAAATGCATATTTTACATTGGAGCCACCGGTTACCAGTGTAGAAATATTTACAGTTCCCACAGGAAAATCGGTAGGGCACGACAACGAAGTTTTTGATAATACCAAAGGTGCAACTACCGTAATGGTTAAAGTGCGCACCTGATAGCAATCGCTGGGAGTTGTATTGTTGCGTACGGCACCTTCGGAGTTGCTACCCACACTACTGCTGGCAATGGGCGAATTTGACAAGTCGTCCCAAATTAATGAAACGGTATGTGTACCAACTGAAAGAGCACCCACATTGTAAGTCAAAGTAGTAACACCGGTGGTTGTATTTTCAACCACACTTGTCCAGTTAACACCTGCAGCGCCATCTATAGAAACAAAGCTTCCTATTTTACTATCGGTACTTGATTTAGTGGGTTCTACGTGTGCATAGTTATAAACTTCCAGCGTAATCGGCACAGCAGCCGCAGTGCATTGTGTAATGGTTGTAATTGTTGGTAATATTAAAGAATCTATTGGAGCATAGTTGGACATTCCGGGATTTGGGTGTTCGCTTTTGCGCCAGCCACTTGCACCATTGCATCGTGTGGCATAGGGTGCCTGCGTTACTCCCGGGTAGGCTATGCGCTGAAAAGTAGAATTACATGCTTGCAGCACATCGCCATCCACTTGCGGATGAGGCGATGATAATGGGGTAAGATTGCAATAGGTATTGGCAGTAGCAATGGCGGGCATTGTATAGGAATAAGCCGCATTGTAGCATGAGCCCCCCGGGCGGAGAGCCGGAGGCAATATACCTCGCGTTTGTGCACCCGAACCATTAGGCGAGGGATTTCCCGGAGGGCCTATGAGCGTGTAGTTGCCAGATTGTAATGCATTGTTATCGGCAGCACCTGTAGATCCCCCACCCCATTGAACGGCATCGGCAACGGAACCATCGGGTTTAAAAAGTACAATCTGATCGCCATCGGCAGGGCCTTGATTATCGATTGTAAACCCTGTAGCTGCCCAATCAACATAATATTGGTTGGCAGGCAGGCACACATCAAAATCGATGGGGAGCTGACTCATAAAGTCGCCACCGTTGCGCGCTATACCCGATCCGGGATTGGGATTGTTGGATTGTGCCTGACTACAGGCGATAACAAAAACGCTATCGCTTGGTATAGTAGTGCCGGGAGGAATAACCACTACCCATTCGCTGTTGGAAATAACCCAACAGCCAATATTGGTACCCGGAGGCCCAATGAGTTCTACGATACCGTCATTTTCGGAGTCGTTGTTGGTAGCATCGCCACTTGTTTCGTTAATGTAAACTTGAGAAAAACCATACCCACAAAAAAGCATGGCAGCACAAAATGTAAGAAATTTTGTCATATTTCTAATTATAAAAATTTTTATGTCCAAATGTACTCTTAATTTTGATTAAGAATTTTAAGTTAAGGTTATTAAATTGATTTATATATCACCAATCGAAAGTCATAGGATGTTTATATCTTTTGGGGTGAAAAAAAGTATTTTACATCGCAGTTAAGAACCTTATGTCTTGCAGTATTATGCTACTAAGAATATAAGCAAATCTAAGACTGTCTTACCTAAAAACAGCTTGCACGAATTTTCTTTTAAGAATAAATTTGGAAGTTATTCCTCTTCTTTTAAATATTTACATTAAACTATTAAATCTTAATATCATGACACCTTCTCCATTCTCCATTCTCAAAAATAAGGCTGTGTAAGTTACGTGTCTTATGTTGCGCAATTGCAAAGCTATTGATTACTATGAAAGCCAATAGCCAAACTATCAATGTGCAAATTACTGCAAGCTATGCCAACGGCAATACAGCTAACTGTTTTGGCGAGTCAAGTGCAAGCATTTTCAGTACATTACAGGGGGTTATGCTCCGAACACCTGCCGTTGGAGCAATGAACAAACTACATCAAGCATTGCAAATGTACCTGCTGGTTATTATAAATTAATTGTGCGCGATGCTAATGGTGTGGAAGGATGGGATGAACAAACCGTTGCTCAGTATGCTCCTCTTGAGCTTAGTGCATCTATCTCAAACTATTTTAACGGAAATAATATAAGTTGTTATACTTGTACCATCGGCACTACCATCAATTTTGATGGCACTGCTTCCTTCGACCCGGAATTCAGTCCTCTTACGTACGATTGGGACTTTGATGATAATGGCGCCATTGCTTCAGGTGCTACGGTATCTCACACCTTTTCGCCCGGTAATGTTGGCCCGGTTACATAAGATGTCAAACTCTGTGTAAGCGATACCCCGTTTGGCGTAGTCTCTGACTACGCCACATTGTAAATAAATCTCTGATTTATATATTTGGTAAAAAAAAGAGTCAAGGCTATCAAAGGATAAAGCGAAACCGTGAAATTAATTTGTATAACATAATCGGAGATTGTATTACTGAAAGACGTAGTCGGAGACTACGCCAAACGCGGGGAGGCCAGACTAGTATACCAAGCAATAGCGAAACGTGCTAAGGCATTAATATCGCTATGCCTTACACCTGTGCAATTGATTTGATTAATATAAGCATTGCAGGCTCTGCTGCAATCCCCCAAGGCAAGAAGTTCAGCAACTGCGCTTTGCGCAACACAAAATAGTAACATAAGTATTATTTGTACTCCCAGTCTGATGTCACATCTCAATTTTTACAATAGCTAAATTGCCGATAAAGCAATGTGCATCAATATGCACACTGCTTGTTGAATTGCGTCCGTTAACATCAGTTACCACCACATTAAAATTTGTATCAGTTGTAAGATTGGCATTAAATGACTGACCTGAATGAGGCTCCGGATTTCCGGTTACCGAATCATTGAGTATTGCAGCCCATGTGCAGGTTAATCCATTCAAAGTACCTGATAAGATTTCTTCTCATGAACTGTTTACCATGTTATAGCGCAATAGTCTGTTCTTAGTCGCGGCTTAATCACTTTTAAATTTCCTTGTATTAGTTCTTAATTACCTTAACCACTTGAGTATATCCCATACTGTTAACTTTTAATATATAACAACCCGCTGGTAGTTTATCAATCGAGAAGGTTACTTTATTCAACCCCTCATTGCTAAGGTGCTGTTGCATCATTAATTCTTCGCCAAGCAAATTGAATAACTGTATGGAAGCAACCCCTCCCAGGTAACTATCGTATTCAACATTTAATACATCATTAGCCGGATTAGGATAAACGTCTATAGCTGACAGTCCTTCGTTTCCTGCGCGACAAGTGAACGATACAGGGTGTGTTGAATTTACGCTTTCTGAACATACCGAAACCGAATTGGCTTTTACCTTGATAACTCCATTAATAGCTCCCCAATTTACTACGATAGATGTGGTTCCTTGTCCGCTTACTATGGTACTTCCGGGAACCACCGTCCATGTATAGCTGGTTGCTCCGATAACAGGGGTACAAGAATAAACCACACCGGTTTGAAACTTGCACGTAAAATTAGCTCCGATAATTGTTGGAGTAGAAAGCTTTCCATGCACAAGGTATGAACGAGTATTGCTACTGCCGCATACATTATTTGCTTTTACTGTTATAAATCCGCTTCCGGTAAATGTATTACCAAAGTGCACTACGATACTTGTTGTTCCCTGACCGCTTGCTAAGGTAGCTCCTGTTGGCACCGTCCATGTATACGATGTGGCACCGGCAACCGTAGAGCAGGTATAAACAATATTCTTGCGGCCGCATACACCACGCTGCAAACCAGTAATTGTTGGCATTGCAGGTACATTAGGCACAACCGTTACGAACAAATTTCTAGGGGCGCTACTTCCACATAAATTGGATGCCACCACCGTTACATTGCCCGATATTGAAGTGTTGCTAAAAAATACCGTTGCTGTATTGGTTCCCTGACCAATAGTAACAGTGGCACCTGTAGGTACTGTCCATGTATACGTATTTGCTCCGGGTACTAATGCAATTACATACGTCTGGGTAGAATTTCGGCATACTACTATAGGTCCGGAAATAGCTGCTGGCGTAGCAGGAATGTTGGTTCCATTATTTATTACTGTTGCCGAACAGGAGGCGGTACAGCCTGTTGTCAAATCTGTTACAGTCACCGTATATGTTCCTGCAAATATTCCACTTATCGAGGAATTTGTACTTCCATTATTCCACATATATGAAACATTAGTGGCAGTGGCGCTTACACTACCATTTGGTTGGCTGCAATCTGTATTATTAATGGCAGAGCAAACTACGGAAGGCACTATTATATTATCTAACACCGTTGCTGAGCAAGTTGCCGTACATCCGGTTGACTGGTCAAATACCGTTACGGTATATGTTCCGGATACTAATCCGCTTTGGGTAGCATCTGTAGATCCATTACTCCATAAATAAGTTACGCCACTAGATGCTGCACTTACAGTTCCATTAGATCCAACACATAGTGTATTGTCAGTGGCTGCACAAGTTACCGTTGGATTAGTAATGTTATCAAGCACCGTTGCCGAACAAGTAGCTGTGCATCCTGTTGACTGGTCGGTTACTGTTACAGTATATGTTCCGGCTACTATTCCGCTTTGGGTAGCATCAGTCGATCCATTACTCCAAGTCCTTACTGGTGGTTACTGTTCTTTTCTGTAACCGCTTTGGGTAGCTAGTCGATCCATTACTCCATAAATAAGTTACGCCACTAGATGTTGCACTTACAGTTCCATTAGATCCAACACATAGCGTATTGTCAGTGGCTGCACAAGTTACCGTTGGATTAGTAATGTTATCAAGCACCGTTGCCGAACAAGTAGCTGTGCATCCTGTTGACTGGTCGGTTACTGTTACGGTATATGTTCCGGCTGCTAATCCGCTTTGGGTAGCATCAGTCGATCCATTACTCCATAAATAAGTTACGCCACTAGATGTTGCACTTACAGTTCCATTAGATCCAACATTTGTCGGTGTGGTCGTGGGTATCACCGTTGCCAAAGGTGTTGGGTGGCCCGCGGGTTATCGGAAAGGCTGTGCATCCTGTTGACTGGTCGGTTACTGTTACGGTATATGTTCCGGCTACTAATCCGCTTTGGGTAGCATCAGTCGATCCATTACTCCATAGGTAAGTTACACCACTAGATGTTGCACTTACAGTACCATTAGATCCAACACATAGTGTATTGTCAGTGGCTGCACAAGTTACCGTTGGATTAGTAATGTTATCAAGCACCGTTGCCGAACAAGTAGCTGTGCATCCGGTTGACTGGTCGGTTACTGTTACGGTATATGTTCCGGCTGCTAATCCGCTTTGGCTAGCATCTGTAGATCCATTGCTCCATAAATAAGTTACGCCCGTGGATGTTGCGCTTACAGTACCATTAGATCCAACACATAGCGTATTGTCAGTGGCTGCACAAGTTACCGTTGGATTAGTAATGTTATCAAGCACCGTTGCCGAACAAGTAGCTGTGCACCCTGTTGACTGGTCGACTGTTACGTATATGTTCCGGCTACTAATCCGCTTTGGGTTGCATCTGTAGATCCATTACTCCATAAATAAGTTACGCTACTAGATGTTGCACTTACAGTTCCATTAGATCCAACACATAGCGTATTGTTAGTGGCTGCACAAGTTACTGTCGGATTGCTTGTATTGTTATTTACCGTTGCGGAGCAAGTGGCTGTACAACCTGTTGACAGATCAGTTACTGTTACGGTATATGTTCCGGCTGCTAATCCGCTTTGGGTAGCATCTGTAGATCCATTACTCCATGGAAGTTACACCGTTGCCACAGTGTGTTTACGTGGTAGTTGTTATCGCCGGTTGTGGTCGGTTACTGTTCGGTTTCGTGAATGGTAGCTCGTAGATCCATTACTCCATAAATAAGTTACGCCACTAGATGCTGCACTTACAGTTCCATTAGCTCCGATACATAGTGTATTGTCAGTAGCAGCACAAGTTACAGTCGGGTTGCTTGTAATGCCATTTACTGTTGCAGAACAAGTTGCTGTACATCCTGTTGTAAGATCAGTTACCGTTACGGTATATGTTCCGGCCACAAGGCCGCCTTGGCTGGCATTTGTATTTCCATTGTCCCACATAAATGAAACTCCCGCAGCGGTAGCCGTTACTGTGCCATTCGGTGTGGTGCAGCTAATATTATCAGTAGCAGCACAAGTTAGGTTGTTTGTATTGCTATTTACCGTTGCTGAGGAAGATGCAGTACAACCTGTTGACAGATCGGTTACGGTTACTGTAAACGTACCGGCTGAGTTAACTGAAATGGTTTGCGTGCTTGCCCCCGTTGACCAACTGTAACCGGAGAAAGAACCTGCATCTAATGTTGTTGAACTACCTGCACAGAATATCAAACTACCACTAATAACGGGAGTTGGATTTGAATTAACTGTAGTAGTAGCTGATGCACTTCCAGTACATCCATTACCGTCAGTAACAGTCACTGTAAACGTTCCTGCTGTGTTTACAGAAATGGTTTGTGTGGTTTCGCCTGACGACCAACTATAACCGGAGAAAGAACCCGCATCCAATGTTGTTGAACCACCTGCACAGAATATCAAACTACCACTAATAGCGGGAGTTGGATTTGAATTAACTGTAGTAGTAGCTGATGCGCTTCCGGTACATCCATTACCATCAGTAACAGTCACAGTAAACGTTCCGGCTGTGTTAACTGCTATAGTTTGAATTGTAGAACCTGTTGACCAACTGTAACCTGCATATCCTGCTCCGGCATCCAATGTTGTTGAGCTGCCTGCGCAGAATGTTGTTGTCCCGCTTATCGATGGTGTTGGATTTGCATTTACAGTTGTAGTAACAGAAGCAGAACCTGCACAACCATTTCCATCAGTAACTGTAACGGTAAATGTTCCGGCTGTATTTACAGAAATGGTTTGCGTGGTTTCACTTGTTGACCAAAGGTAACTTGCAAACACGCCTGCATCCAATGTTGTTGAACTACCTGAACAGAATGTTAATGCACCACTAATAGATGGAGCTGGTGCAACGTGTACATTTACAGTAGCACTTAACGATGTTGTGCAGCCACTAATACCATCATTGATTGTTACGGTGTAGGTAGTAGTAGTTGCAGGAGTTGCTGTTGTAATTAACTGGGTAGTATTACTTAACCCTGTTGCAGGCGACCATGCATAAGTGATATTGGTATTGCTGCTTTCAAAAGTAATTGACCATGAATTTATAGTACCACCATCTTGCGCAAATCCATCAGCTACCAAAAGATTCCAGGTTCCATTCATATCCCCGTTAAACATGCTTAATGCAGGGGCTGCCTGTGTAAATGCACCCGGACCGGGTGCCGACCAGGTGTCTGGTGAACCAACATTTGTTGGAGCATACGTTCCACCAGTAATTGGACCGTTATTACTCAAAGCAGGGAACCCATCTTTGAAAGTAAAATTCTGACTTACAATATCCGTACCGCCACCAACATCAGACATTAAAATCACATTGGTACCGGTAGGAGATTGCAATAAAATGTCTAAGTCATCAGGAAAGGTATGTGAAACACCATTTAACTTTACCGATTTCACCGTAACACCTGAAACAGGAAACCCTGAAACCACAAGTGGTGCAGGATAAGGTGTTGCATTAACCAATGTGTTTGGAATTGTAATTGGATTTGTTTGACTAAATGTAATGGTGCTATCTAAAGTAAGTGTTACGCTGCTGCCAGGGCAAACTGGTGTATTTGGACTTAACGTAATAGCGGGAGTTATCGCTAATAATGAAACTACCGTTTTTGTTGCCGAATTTGTACATCCGTTAGCATCAGTAACTGTAACTGTGTAGGTTCCTGGTAGGGTAATGGATGTTGTTTGTAAAGTGGACCCTGTTGACCAATTGTAACTTGCAAAAGTTCCGGCATCTAAAATATTGGTAGAACCATTGCAAATTGTAGCAGCGCCTGTTATAACCGGATTAGGCAATGCAAATAATGTAGTTGTTGCCGAAGTGCTTGCTGTGCAACCATTGCCATCGGTTACCGTTACTGTAAATATCAAAGCACTATTTACAGTAATTGTTTGTGTTGTAGCTCCTGTTGACCATGCATAAGAAGTATAAACACCTGCATCAAGAATAGTTGAACTACCGGTACAGAATCCTGTAGCACCTGTTATTACCGGAGTTGGAGGTGTATAGTTTGATGTTGTAACTGAGGCGCTAGATGTACAGCCTTCCACATTGGTAACCGTAACTGTGAACGTTCCTGCGGTATTAACTGAAATGCTTTGTGTCGTTCCCCCTGTTGACCAGTTATATCCTGCAAACAATCCTACACTTAGCACGCTTGAGGTTCCCGGACAAAAACTGAGATTGCCGCTGATTATTGGTGAAGGTATCGCATCAATTGTAGTTGTAGCCGATGCAGTTCCAGAACATCCGGCACCATCACTAACCGTTACTGTAAATGTTCCGGTAGTGCTAACCGGAATTGTTTGCGTTGTTGCGCCTGTTGACCAGCTATAAGTAGCATATCCAACACCGGCATCTAAAACATTGGTATTGCCCGAACAAATAGATAAGTCTCCTAAAATGACAGGCGTTAAGCTTGTACTTATACTTGTGGTTATTGAACCAGAGCCTGAACATCCACCTGCATTGGTAACACTTACGGTATATGTACCTGCTGTGTTAACAGTTATAGTTTGTGTAGTGGCTCCGGTTGACCAGTTATAAGTTGCATAACTGCCGGCATCTAAAGTTGTAGCGCCACCTGAGCAGAAAGTAACACTACCTCCAATTGCAACAGTTACAGGGGTTACTGTGATTAATGGTGTTGTGAAAGGCTGTACACACCCGCTGCCGTCAGCAACGTTTACAGTATATGTTGTATTGGCAACCGGGGTAACTGTTTGAGATGCACCATTAAGGTTGCCTGGCTGCCAGTTATAAGTATAATTAATAGCAGGTGTAAATTTCCATGCTTCATTGGATGCTGCGAAGTTTGAAGCATTTCTGCCTGGAACAACTGTTGCAACAGTTCCATTTGCATTCTCAATACCCATGGTCATCACATCTGTACTGGTAAGTATGGATGTGTTGTGCATTTCAATTTCACCGGTTTCATACAAAATAATTTGCACAGTAACCTGAGCCGGTGTTGTGGCACAGCAATGCGCAACTGCATTCCATCTTATTACAAAGCGATTAGGTGAAGTAAGATTGAAATAATCAATGGAGTTTGGAGCGCCTACAAACAAGTCTGTCCAACAAACGGCAATAAGGTTGCTAAGTGTAGAACTGTTATTGGGAAGGAATCCTCCGGCACAACAACCAGAACCACTGTTGGAATTGAAAGAAATAAACCCATTGGTCGAAATTTTTAACTGAGTTTGAGCTGAGTTATAAAATGGGAAATTAAATCCAATAGGGATAAAACTACTCACAATATCATCGCCTGCAGGTCCTGCAATTGGAGTACCAGTAACAGGTGCAAATGGAATACTTGCTAAATTGTAAGTAAAATTTGAACTACCTGAGCCAACGGCATTTAATTGAACTGGAGAACCGCAAGCAACCGGGTTAGGAGATGCTGTAACAGTTGCTGAAAAAGCAGGTGAGACAGTTATTGGATGGACAACAGAGTCACTTCCCAGCGGATTGGTAACAACAAGTTTTACATTGTAGGTACCAGGCGATGTGTATTGATGTGATGGGTTAGTAAGAATAGAGGTTCCTCCATCGCCAAAATCCCATGCCCAATTAAATGCCTGTGTTGATGCATCGGTAAATTGAACAGTACCTGCACAAGGTATGGTGCTTAGATTGGAAGTAAACGCGGCAACCGGTGGCTGTGTTGCAATTAAACAGAACGGTGGTAAATTAAAGGCTGCAGTTTGATCTGTAGAGCTGCTTGAGCTTCCCTGAATAGCACTGAATCCCATACCCCTGCGTGCAAATGCTTCCCAAATGCGGCAGCGGTGAGCATTGCCATAAAGTAAGGCATCGGCAGTCAATATAGCATCACGTGCATCAAGATAACCGGGGCTGCAGGGTTGTAGTTTCATACCTTCTAATACTAAACGCATGGCAATATTATTTCCTGCAGTTGCCACAGAAGGATCGGAATTGAATCCTAAATCATTAACCAGGAAACAAGTCATATCCCAAATGGCATCGCACCAAATTTCGCCTTTGTTATGCGGACCTGTACCGCTGGTAGCCAAGTCTGCATAGGTTTGCGGGTTGATGGCCATATTAACCGAATAACGAAACCGTCTGATACCTTGTCCGGTTGTTGCCTGATTTAATGCATAAGTTCCAATACCTCTTGCTTGCGTCAACATTCCACCTGCAACAGTATCACCCGGTTCAATGGTCATTATTAAAGCCAACCAATCACTCCATCCTTCTCCACCCTGTTCGGCATTTTGAAGGCAGCCTGCTTGTGACGGGCCACCGGTTAACCTGTTGGATACACCATGTCCATATTCATGCGCAACAATACCGTTATCAAAAGAGCCATCTCGGTCGGGGTTTGGAGCTGTCCATAAATACATTTGCATTCTTGGTCTTGAGCCATCGGCCGGTGTTCCAAAGTTTGCATTGTTGGTACCGCCTCCATCAAAGGCTTCAGCCTGCACATAATCATTGCCTAATCCGCCATTACCATAATTGTTTTGCTGAAAATTTCCGGCAGGTGCTGTAAATCCGGCATAGTGCAATACATCATGAATTCTGTTATTTAAATAGAACAAATTGGTTATAGAAGCATCCTGATTAACCAGAGGTGCCTGCGTAAGATCAACCGGATAATTAAATTGTAAAGTTGCGCTGTTTGGCGAATACCCGGGCAGGTTATCATTGTTTGCATCTTCATAAGCATGAACATTATTACCACGGGTTATGGTGTATTCATTGCCTGTAACACCATTGTCATCATGCCATCCAAAAGGAGAAGCTGTTAAATCCTCGGGATTAATTAAGTTGGTGCGTCCGCCAAACGAAGGAGCTTCAATCGGAAAAGGATAAACGTTATACTCACCTAAAGGTGGCGGTGGTGCGGGTAACGGAAGCGGTGCAGGTAACGTGTTTATGTTATCATTGCAAATACTTTCGGTATTATTATGTTGATGATGATTTGGGTCATCGAAATTACAACTTACTGTCCAATCATTTTTATCCAGAAAATCTCCTGTTAAAGCGTCTACCCTCACATCCCAATAATGTGGTTCATTTATAAGTTCGATGCTAACATCCCATGCAAGAAAAACACCACTGTCCATCATTCGATAAACCAATTTTACTTTTATTGGGCTGGCCGAAATAGCTGGCGATATATACGTGTAAGTATTATTGAGCGAATCAATATTTATAAGTTTTACGGTTGCAAAATTCTTGCTTCCAATGTTAATAAGCGCATATCCTATTGCAGCTTCAGGGGTTACAGCCGGTAAGTCGGCATTTACTTTGCTTGCCAAATCACCAACGATAGTAGGTTGCGAATACAACAACGTGTTATTTTTTGCTACAAAAACACTAATGGCATTGTACAGTGGAATGCCTTTATGAGATTGCTGCGTATAAATATACCGCAATCCAGTTTGCGAATCGGTGTAATCGTCCGACACAATATAGTTTTCGATATCGCTTTTCGCCCAACCATTTTTGCCCCGGTCAGTAGCAAGTTGCGCATCAACAATTGCAATTTTATTTTGCGCACTGATTGTTAAAAAAAACAGCATCGCCATTGTGAATGCCAACATGCATTTGAAAGAAAAAACTTTGATCATATCTATAAAATTTTATAATTTATTTTTGAGACAACTTTATTACTTTATTAATTACTATTTTAAGAAATCTAGGGGGACGAAATATAGAATTTTTTTTGCACTATTCAGTTGAATTATAATTTGCAAACGTAATGTAAAACAGGCTTTAGCAACTTGAACTTAGTACCCGGATTTGGAATTTAAATCCGCACCAAATTCTGCCATGGAGTTTGGTGCATTCTTTTAAAGGCAACAATAAACAATTGAAGTTAATACCCCTCGTGTAATAAATATTATACTATTGGCAATCAGAGTGATGTGATTTTTTATTCAATTTGAAAGTGGCATAGTTAACAATGTTGAATTGGAATCTTCACGCAACTGTGAAAAAACTGCTATTCTCCGTTTAGCTTAGTCACTGAATAAGCCACATTGTAAATAAATCTCTGATTTATATAATTGGTAAAAAAAAGAGTCAAGGCTATCAAAGGATAAAGCGAAACCGAGAAATTAATTTGTATAACACAATCGGAGATTGTATTACTGAAAGGCGTAGTCGGAGACTACGCTAAACGCGGGTATTTACGCATTGCAAATGCGGACGAGCGAAGGATTGAATTACAGAAAGACGTAGTCGGAGACTACGCCAAATGCACGGGCGGCAGCTTTGCTGCCGCCCGTGCTTGAATACTGCAACAAATTTGGAGAACGTTTATACTTATAGTTACATTTTTTGATGTGGGATGCGCAAGGGATATGGAGGGTTTAGCTCTTTTTGTTTTTTTTCCTTTTGCTCAAAATAAAAGTGCATGCTAAAGAAAAAACAAAAAGCCGGAGCGCAGCGGAGCCCATAATAGCCCGACCCGGCAATAAGTAAGCAAAAACTGCCGGTTAAGCAGTTGCTGATTACTTATTGCTGGGTTGCGCCCTATCCATTTTTGATCGAAATAATCAGGAGACGCTAATATGATTGAGGCTTTTGATAAGCATTAAGTACTTTATCTTTTTTCCTAATAAAGATATGCATCGAGGCCATGCAAACCGCCTTCGCGTCCTACACCACTTTCTTTGTATCCGCCAAAGGGCGAGGTGGGGTCGAATTTGTTGTATGTGTTGGCCCAAATAACGCCTGCACGCATTTTAGATGTAACCTTAAATATCTTGGCTCCTTTGTCGGTCCATACACCTCCACTTAGTCCGTAGGGTGTGTTGTTTGCCTTATCAATAGCTTCTTCGGGAGTGCGGAAGGTTTGTATGGCGAGTACCGGGCCAAATATTTCGTCTTGCACAATGCGTGAAGACTGTGCCACATCGCTGAATAATGTCGGGCGGAAGAAGTAGCCTTTGCCGGGTATGCTGCATGATGGCTGATAGCACGTACCTCCTTCGTTAATTCCTATGTTGACATAGGACTTTATTTTGTTTAATTGCTCTTTGCTATTGATAGCGCCTATATCGGTATTTTTATCAAGTGGGTTGCCAATGATGAGGGTATCTAATCTGCGTTTTAGTTTTTTGATAAGTACATCCTTAATGCTCTCTTGTACCAATAAGCGCGAGCCTGCACAACATACGTGCCCCTGATTGAAGAATATTCCATTAATGATGCCTTCAACAGCCTGATCGATGGCAGCATCTTCAAAAACAATATTTGCTGCTTTGCCTCCCAGCTCGAGTGTATATTTTTTGCCTGTGCCTGCAAGGCTGCGTTGTATAATTTTTCCAACATCGGTACTGCCGGTAAATGCAATTTTATTTATGTCGGGATGATTTACAAGTGCTGCACCGGTTGCGCCTGCGCCAGTTACAAAGTTTACCACACCGGGTGGTAGGTCGCAGTCCTGAATAATTTCGGCAAGTTTAAGAGCGGTGAGCGATGTGGTTTCGGCAGGTTTTAGTACTACGGTATTGCCACAGGCAAGTGCGGGTGCAATTTTCCAGGCGGCCATGAGTAAGGGGAAATTCCAGGGAATGATTTGTCCTGCTACTCCTAAGGCAGAAGGCTGCTTGCCCGGGAAGGCATAGTTAAGTTTGTCGGCCCAACCGGCATAGTAAAAGAAGTGTGCAGCTGCCAGAGGCACATCCACATCGCGTGATTCGCGTATGGCCTTGCCTCCATCCATGCTTTCGATTATCGAAAGTTCGCGGGCACGTTCTTGAATCATGCGTGCTATGCGGTAAATATATTTACCGCGCTCGGCACCAGGCATCTTGCTCCAATATTTATTGTGTGCGGCACGTGCTGCCAGCACCGCTGCATGTACATCTTTTTCACCGGCAAGTGCAATGCTTGCAATTTTGCTTTCGGTGGCAGGATTGATGGTATCGAAATATTTGCCTTCGGCAGGAGCAACAAATTTTCCATTAATAAATAATTGGTAGCGCTGTTGTAAGCGTATATGATCGGGCGACTCTGGTGCGGGTGCATATTGCCATCCGCTATTGAATCCTAAATCAATGCCAGCAGAATTCTTTTTTGCCATGGTATTTTTTTTATGTGCAGCGAATGTACGGGATTTTTTGTTGTGTAGTTGATGGATGATAAAAATGCAAAGAGGCTTAAGTAGGTTAAGCAGGTGCGCTATAACTGCAAGAAAATGCTGGTAACAGATATATCTATTTTATCTCTGGAACATTGTATAATGGTTTATGAACTAGTGATAGCTTTCGTTACTTTTGCGCCATTATGGAAAAAGTTGTAAGCGGGATACGCAGCACGGGGAATCTACATTTGGGAAATTACTTCGGGGCGATTAAGAATTTTATTAAGATGCAGGACTCGCATGAATGCTATTTTTTTGTAGCAGATTATCATTCGCTTACTACGCACCCGCATCCCGAAGATTTGCACAAAAGTGTGCGTACGGTATTGGTTGAATATCTTGCTTGTGGTATTGATCCGGAAAAGTGTACGCTGTATGTGCAGAGCGATTTGCCGCAAACAACGGAGTTGTACTTGTTGCTGAATATGAACGCTTATGTAGGAGAGCTGGAGCGCTGTACATCATTTAAAGAAAAAATTCGTAAGCAGCCCGATAATGTAAATGCCGGTTTACTTACCTATCCCACGCTGATGGCCGCTGATATATTATTACATCGTGCCAACTATGTACCGGTGGGTAAAGATCAAGAGCAGCATTTAGAAATGACACGCACGTTTGGCAATCGCTTTAACAGGATGTATGAGGTTGACTACTTTCCCGAACCGGTGGCCTATAATTTTGGAACGCAGTTAGTAAAAGTTCCGGGCCTTGATGGTTCGGGCAAAATGGGTAAAAGCGAAGGCGAGGGCAACGCGCTATACCTGCGTGATACTCCAGAAATTATTTTGAAGAAAATGAAACGAGCTGTAACCGACAGCGGCCCTACTGAACCAAATCAGGAAAAGCCTGAGCCTATTAGAAATATTTTTGCTTTGATGGAACTGGTATCGTCAGCAGATACCATTGCTTTCTATAATGATGCGTATAATAGTTGCAGCATTCGCTATGGCGATATGAAAAAGCAGATTGCCGAAGATATGACCGTTTTTCTGGCTCCGATACGTGAGCGTATTGCCGATATTGAAAGTAACCATGACTATATACGTAGTGTTGTAAAGCTTGGAAAAGAAAAGGCTGCTGCAAGTGCTGATGAAACTATCCGCTTTGTTAGAGATGTAATTGGATTTAAAGTTTTCTAACAGGAAGTTGATTGTTTGCAGGCTATTCCATTTGATGTACAAACCATTATCTCAACCTATTTCTCTGCTGATTTTAATTGGAATTTTACTTACGGCAGGAATTCTATTAATTTGCATGGTATCATTATTTATTCTTGTACTTGAAAACTCGCACCGATCATATTAATCAGTTGTTACAATCGCTACCCGATAATCCAGGTGTGTATCAGTATTACAATGAAGGAGGGTTGCTCATTTATGTTGGCAAGGCTAAGAGCTTAAAAAAACGTGTTTCCAGTTATTTCAACAAAAATATTTACGAAAACGCCAAAACGCAGGTAATGGTGAAGCAGATATACGATATAAAGTATATACTCACCGGTACTGAATACGATGCCTTGCTTCTCGAAAATAATCTGATAAAAAACATCAGCCCCGATACAATGTAAACTTAAAGGATGATAAGACTTACCCCTGGATAATAATTAAAAGGGAGCCTTTTCCGCGTGTGTTTTACACACGCAAAAAAATAAATGATGGCAGCACTTACCTTGGTCCTTATGCCTCGGTAAGGATGATGCATGTAATGCTTGATTTGATAAAGGAATTATTTAAGCTTCGCACGTGCAACCTCAACCTGACGAAAGAAAACATTGCAAAAAATAAATTTAAGGTATGCCTGGAATATCATATTGGTAATTGTCTTGGCCCTTGCGAGGGCAAGCAAGAAGAGGAAGACTACCACCAAACTATACTTACCATAAAAGACATATTAAAAGGCAACCTGTTTGCCGTAATGCAGCATTTAGAAATAGAAATGAACAGGGCTGCCACCAACTATCAATTTGAACTGGCACACGATTTAAAACAACAACTTGATATACTTGAAAAGTTTAAAAGCAAATCGGTAATTGTGAATCCTGCTATTACCAATGCAGATGTGGTAACGTTAGTTAGCGAGGGCAACTCTTCGTTTGCCAACTATATGCATATAGTAAACGGCAGTATAATTCAGGCTCAAACTATTGAGATAAAAAAGAAACTGGACGAAACTCCGGCAGAGCTTATGACTATTGCTATTACCGAAATGCGCCTGCGCTATTCAAGTCCCTCGAAAGAAGTAATTGTAAATATTGAACCCGATGTTATGCAAGATAACATTACGTACACCATACCTAAGCAGGGAGATAAGCGTCAGTTGATTATGATGAGTGAAAAGAATGCCAATTTTTTTATGACCGAAAAATTAGCACAGTACGACAAGCTCAACCCCGAGCATAAAATAGAACGACTGATGGAGCTAATGAAAAAAGATTTGCGACTAAGCACTCAACCACGATTGATAGAATGTTTTGACAATAGTAATTTTCAAGGTACCGATGCCGTAGCAGCCATGAGCGTATTTCGTGATGGAAAACCAAGTAAGCGCGACTATCGGCATTTCAACATAAAAACCGTAACCGGCCCTGATGACTTTGCAAGCATGGAAGAGGTTATTTATAGAAGATACAAACGTGTGCTTGATGAGAAACAGGAACTGCCTCAATTGATCGTAGTTGATGGTGGCAAAGGTCAGTTAAGCGCAGCGCTTAACAGCTTACAAAAACTTGACCTGCGAGGTAAAGTAGGGATTATTGGAATTGCTAAGCGTCTCGAAGAAATTTACTTTCCCGGTGACCCGCTTCCTCTTTATTTAGATAAGAAAGGCGAAACCCTCAAAATAATTCAACAGCTGCGTGACGAGGTGCATCGGTTTGGAATTACACACCACCGTAATAAACGCAGCAAGGGGTTAATAAAAACTGAATTACAACAAATAAAAGGTATAGGTAAAACGATTTCTGAAACGTTACTTCGCCACTTTAAGTCGGTAAAAAAAATAAAAGAAGCCGACACCGATGAGCTAGAAAAAGTAATTGGCAAAACTAAAGCTGCCATTGTTATAAACTATTTTAACGAAAAGGAACAAGATAAGAATGATGCTATTGAAACGTAGTATGTGGGTGCTTTGCTTTGTAATTATAAGCCACACCCTACAAGCGCAATATTCCGACAGTACCAAAATGTTTGTTGCACAAAAATTTCTTGGAAGTTTAGCCAAGCAAGACTTCCCTAATTGTTTAAGACAATTTAACTGGACACTGGCAGGCACTATTAATCAATATTGGCTTAAAGTTATTTGGGAGAGTGTACAAAAGCAAAATGGTGCTTACATGGGTTGTTACAATGCCTATACGGATGTGGTAGGCGATGAAATAATTATTTACCAGGAGTGTAGATTCGAAGTTTTGGATAAGCAATTAAAACTGGTATTTGATAAAGATGATAAGATTGCGGCCTTCTATTTTGTGCCTGCGCGCAGCAAAGTGATTTACGAAGTACCAACCTATGTTGATTTAGCTATGATGAGCGAAATGGATGTAGCTATAAAACACAAAGACATATCATTAGCCGGCATGTTTACATATCCATTATCAGGCACTAACTTTCCCCTTGTAATACTTGTTTCGGGCGAAGGGCCTTGCGATATGGATGAAAGCAAAGGCAGCAATAAATTTTTAAAAGACCTTGCTACCGGCTTTGCCATGAATGGGATAGCCTCGGTACGCTTTAATAAGCGCACGTTTCAATATGCTTCGATGAATGATGCTCCTCAAAATGGTTTTACCCTATTCGAAGATATTATTGAAGATGCAATAGAAGCATTTAATAAAGGAAAGAAATTACCCAACATTGATACTAACCGAATCGCTTTTGCCGGGCATGGACTGGGGGCGTATGCGCTTCCTGCCATTGTAGCGCGTACCGGTGTATCGGGAGCTATTATGATTGAAGCTCCTGCACAACCTTACGAAGATGTTTTTTTTAATACCGAGCGTTACATTCATTCATTAAATGGTGTGTCACCAATTGAAGAACAGGATATGAGCACCCTGAAAGAAAAAGTGGACAGTGCAAAAAATGTGAGCAGTACCTCTGAGCTTGCTCCTTACGAATTGCCAATGGACATGCCCATGAGTTATTGGATATACATGAATAATTATAAACCACTTGAGGTAGCACGCAAGCTTCAAACAAAATGGTTTTTTATTCATAGCGGGCGCAATTTTCAAATTAGTGAGCGTGATATACAGCTATGGAAACAAACGCTGGGTAATAAGGGAAATGCTAGTTTTAAATTTTACGATAAACTAAACTACTACCTGCACTGGAACGACAAGCCCTCTACCCCTGACGAATACATGCAGAAAAAGCAAGTGAGCAAAGTGGCCATAGACGAAATGAGTCGTTTTGTTTTTGATTTATAATTAATACGCTATTTTTTTTTCTGCTTTTCGATAAGCAGCAAACACACCTAACCCATTTACGATATTTGAGTAGATGGGCGAAGCCTCGGAAAACGGGTTATCGTAACCGTAAGTAAAAAGCGAATAGTGAAATTTATAATATTCCTCTGAGCAGGTAAGAATTACTGCCTGTAAGGTGTCAGGTCCTTTACCTTTAGGCAAGTAAGTAAATACGGTGCTATACTGCCCTCCATCATTATTTACATCATTAAGCAAATTATTATCATCGCTTGCCATGGGTTCAGTGTAGGTGGTGTCGCCAAGACCAAAATAATTGGTATCCGTATAATTGTAAAATGCAAAGGTGCGATAGTAGTTTTTTATGCCTGGCAAATCCTGAAAGTTCATCTTTAATAAGTACTCAAAAGCATTGGATGAATCCAATGCTAATTTTATTTCAGTTAGCCTTTCCGCAGGAACGGTGCATTGCGATAGCAAAAGCGGCAGCCCTGGATAGGAGCACTTCAGTTTGTAATTGGCTCCGGGGACTATGGTAAATGCGCTTGCTTGATCAATCTCAAAAAGCAACTGATCCTGATTATAAGGCACCGTTACCTCGGTAATTCCATTGCTTATGGCCACCGTGGCATTTGCCGGATCAAAGGGCTCGTTTGTATTGCTAAACAAGGCTCGCGACTTGTCTAGCCTTACCGTAATCAAACTATCTTCGGGGCTAATAAAACATGTTACCACCAACTTTGGGGTTGACTGTGGCACCTCAATATCTGCATCCTGCTCGCAGCCCAACAGTATCATTGCGCTAAGCGCAATGAATGTTACCATTACTATATATGTTCCAAAATTTTTCTTCATGTCGTTCTGTTTTTAAAATTTAAATCCGTAACTGAAACTAGGAATTAATGGGAACAAAGTAATTTGTTTCAGTTTGCTAGTGCCCAGATAGTCGTTGCTTATGTAATAAAAGAAAGGATTTTTTCGGTTATATAAATTGTAAATACTGAACTCCCAGGTTCTAACATGTCTTTTCATTTGTTTTATAAATTGTATTCCGATATCAAATCGATGGTAGGGTGCCATTCTGAATCCATTGCGCGAGGTGTATTCACTAACATAGTTTGAATAAATATCACCTACAGCATTCGGTGTTATGTTATGCGAATTTACATGGTAGGTTCCAATAGGTAATGTGATGGCATTGCCGGTACCATATACCCATGTTGCACTAAGGGTTATGCCTTGTTTGTCCTTTTCAAGATTTCTTAAATGATAAATGCCTACAGCCGAAAAATCATGTCTTCTATCGAAACGGGCATAAAACTTTTTACCAAAATTTAATTCATCAAACTGCATTTGTGTCCACGAAAGTGTGTAACCAATCCACCCTGTAAGTTTGCCTTCTTTTTTTTGTATTAATAACTCTGCCCCATAGCTCCATGATTTACCATTAGTAACTTTTGACTCCCAATTATTCTCAGTATTGCCGGCATCATCCGGATCAGCTATTTCAATAAAACTTGCACCCTCTTTATACTGCAATACATTATTCATCCATTTATAATAGCCTTCTATGGTGATGGCTATGGGTGCTTTTTTAAAATCATGGGCGGCACCTAAAGCAACTTGCTCAGATGATTGCGGCTTTACAATCCCGGTAGCGGGCACCCATAAATCTGTTGGTAAGCCTACTCCCGAATTACTTAACTGATGCAAATATTGATTCATTTTTGCATACGAAGTTTTAAAGGTGAGTCCACGTTTGTACTTATAGGCGATAGCGAGCCGTGGTTCAGGATTTATATAATTTTCCTTTTGTGAGTAAAAATGTGAAAACCTTACCCCTGCATTAATCTGTAATTTTTGTTTATAGCGAATATGATCTTCCAGATAAATGGCATTTTCATTGGCATTTATTTTTTTTATTGATTCAGCGTCTTGATCAACATCCCTTATTACAATAGCACTGGGGGTAAATGCATGGTAAGTGCTAATCATGCCGGCTTTTATCGTATGATGCTCGTTGGGCAGGTAATCGATGTCATATTTGAGTGTTGCGTCTTGAATTCCCGAAAAATATCGCAGCTTAAATGTTTGATTACCGTACGTATCATCTTGTGTTATTAAGAATTTATACCGGCTATAAATAACAGATGTGTTCGAAAACATCTTTGGGTTAAATAAGTGATTCCATCTTGCCGTGGCGGTGGCATTGCCCCATCCTAATCCAAAATTATTTTTACTAAAACTATCGCTGTACTTTCCATACGCCTTATCTCTGCCAAAGTATCCACTCAGGTAAACTTTGTTGTTGTAATTAAAATCATAGTTTGCCTTTGCATTTAAATCATAAAAAAAGTAACCGTTAGATTGTCCGTTGCTATTAAGCAATGGTGCAAGCAAAATATCAATATAGGTTCTTCTGGCGCTAATGAGAAACGAGCTCCTGTCTTTTAGAATTGGTCCTTCCAATGTTAATCTTGATGAGATTAAGCCAATCCCGCCTTCCCCATGCAACTTATCTTTTGCGCCATCTTTCATCGTCATATCAATTACGCTGCTCAGTCTCGAACCATAGCGGGCCGGAAATCCGCCTTTTATTAAGTCAACACTTTTTAATGCATCGCCATTAAACAATGAAAAAAAACCAAACAGGTGACTAACATTATACACAATTGCATCGTCAAGAATTACCAAATTCTGGTCTGCCCCACCTCCACGCACATAAATTCCGCTGCTACCCTCGCTTCCTTTTTGCACACCCGGCATTAATTGCAACACTTTTAAAACATCCTTCTCCCCAAGCAATGCCGGAATTTCCTTTATCTGCTTAATGGGAATTTCAATCATACTCATTTGCGCCTGTTCGCTTACCCTTTCGATACGCGATTCAGATACGACCACCTCTTGCAAATCGATTGCACTGGAAAGTTCAATGTTTATAAAAATATTTTTGTCGAGGGCCAGTGTAAACTGTTGGGCATTAAACCCTATAAAAGTACAAACCATCATCAGGCTATCCTGCGCAGCAAGCGTTATACTATAGAACCCATAGTTATTGCTGGTGGTGCCGGTTTTAAGCTGTGGAAAATATAGTGTTGCTCCCGGCAGTGTTTCTTTGCTACCCTTTTCAGTTACATATCCGCTTATGGTAAATTTCGATTGAGCATATATAGTAATAGTTAACAATAAACATAGCAGTATTCCGGTTAAAGTTTTTATGAGCATAAAATAAAATTGAGTAATAATGCTAAACGCAAAATTATCGATTTATTGCCAGAGTGATTTGAGAAAATAGTCATATTATTGTGATGCATAATTTAGAATCTATGATTTCATCCAAACTGCCAAATACAGGCACTACTATATTTTCTGTCATGTCTGCATTGGCAAACGAATACAATGCCATTAACCTGTCACAAGGCTTTCCCGGCTTCGCGGTTTCTGAAGAGCTAATCGGACTTGTTAATAAATACATGCGTCAGGGCTTTAATCAGTACGCACCCATGCCCGGCATTCTTCTTTTACGCGAAGCCCTTGCTGCAAAAATCAATAACCTATATCGCTGCACATATGATCCCGAATCAGAAATAACAATTACTTCAGGGGCTACACAGGCTTTGTTTACAGCCATTATGTGTTGCATCAATCAGGGTGATGAAGCAATTATTTTTGACCCCGCTTACGATTCGTATGCTCCGGCAGTAAAGTTGGCCGGAGGCGAACCCATACATATTACCTTAGCTCCTCCCGATTTTAGTATTGATTGGAGTCTTCTAAAGAAAAAAATAAATGCACGCACTAAGCTCATCATTATTAATACTCCGGGTAATCCTTCTACCAAAGTTTTTATGCAAGCTGATTATGAAGCATTAATTGAATTAGTAAAGGATACAAATATTATAATTATTAGTGACGAAGTGTATGAGCACATTGCCTTTCCTCCATATAAACATATTTGCATTGCTCAATTTGAAGAATTAAAAAAACGCGCCTTTCTGATTTATTCCTTTGGAAAAACGTTTCATGCAACCGGATGGAAAATGGGCTATGTACTTGCTCTGCCATGTTAATGCGCGAATTTAGGGCTGTACATCAGTTTAATGTATTTAGTGCCAACACGCCCATACAATATGCATTGACAGAATACTTAGGTACCGAAAAAAACTATACCGGTATCGAAAATTTTTATGCAGAAAAAAGAGATTACTTTTTAGACCTGCTCGCTACATCGCGTTTCCAAGCTCTGCCTTGCAACGGGAGTTATTTTCAGTTGTTAAGCTACCATAACATAACGGATGAACATGATAAGGACTTTGCTATCAGATTAACCAAAGACTACGGAGTGGCAAGTATTCCAGTATCATCATTTTATGCAAATGGAAATGACTATAAAATATTGCGTTTTTGCTTTGCAAAAGACAACCATGTTTTAGAACAAGCTGCCGAACGTTTGTGTAAAATATAAATTAAAGATCATGACCAAAGAATTGAAAATAACATTGGTACAAACTACCATTCATTGGCAAGACCGTGCTGCCAATTTGAATATGCTTAATCAAAAACTTAGCATTTTAAAAAAACAGAAAACCGATCTGATTGTATTACCGGAGATGTTTACCACCGGCTTTACCATGAATGCTGAAGAACAATACGACACCATGCAAGGTGAAACAGTAGAGCGTATGTTGCATTGGGCAAGCACGTGCAGTTGCCATGTTATGGGCAGCGTAATAATTAAAGAAAAAAACAAATTCTATAATCGTCTGCTTATAGCTGCTCCTAATAAAGTAATACAGCATTATGATAAGCGACATCTTTTTTCTTTAGCAGGAGAAGAAAAAACCTACACCCCCGGAAAATCAAAATTAATCTTAGAAATAAATGGTTGGAAAATACTTCCATTAATTTGTTACGATTTGCGCTTTGGTGTTTTTAGTGCTAATACATTTCAAAATGGAATTTATGAATATGATGCCGCCATCTATGTAGCCAATTGGCCTGATAGGCGAAGGAAGGCATGGGTAAATCTTGGTATGGCCAGGGCTATAGAAAATCAATCGTATACGGTAATGGTTAACAGAGTTGGTAAGGATGCAAATGGTCTTTCTTATAAAGGTTATAGTGCATGCTTCGATTATATGGGCGAAAAAATTTCATCGCTCAAGCCGGGAGTGTCAGCTATGGAAACAGTCACTCTTTCGTATAAAAAACTTTATGAGTTTCGTAAGCAATTTGCGTTCTTAAATGATGCAGCCCATTTTCAACTGAAATAGCTTTTCTATTTCACAGTGCTTCCATTATCAATGGTTTGTAATGGTGATGCAAAACAAAGTTGACCGGCTGCATCTTCAGCCATTAATATCATTCCATGCGATTCAATGCCTTTTATTTTTCGTGGCTCCAAATTAGCTAACAACAATACTTGTTGTCCAATTACTTTTTCAGGGTCGTAAAATTGTGCTATCCCACTTACAACGGTTCGCTTATCTGCACCAGCATCCAGAATAAGCTTTAACAACTTATCTGTTTTGGGTACTCGCTCAGCGGCAAGTATAGTAGCTACACGAATATCCATTTTTGCAAAATCATCAAAAGCAATCGTATCTTTAATAGGTGTTGCCTGAACTGCATTTTTAATCTGCGTAGCTTGCAATTTTTCAATTTGACTTGCAATTACATCATCTTCAATTTTTTCAAACAAAAGAGCAACGTATCCAGTCTGATGTCCTGCCTTTAGTAACTGCCCATTAGCATCCTTATAACTTATTGGCTGCAATGCAAGCATAGCAAAAAGGGTAGATGACTGACGCGGCATAAAAGGCTCTGAAAGTGCCGCTAAATATGCTGTTATTTCAAGCGCCACATACATAATTGTTTTTACACGCTCTTCATCCGTTTTTATCAATTTCCAAGGCTCATTATCAGCCAGGTATTTGTTTCCTGTTCGGGCCAAATCCATCAAGTGCTGCAATGCTTCTCTAAAACGAAAAGCATGTAGCGAAGTCGATATTTGTTTTTTTGTGTTTAGAATAGCGTTTATGATTTCTTTATCCTGAATACTAAACTCTCCCGCTTCTGGAACCATGCCATTATAAAACTTTTGTGTAAGCACCAACGTTCTATTTACAAAATTGCCGAAAATGGCAACCAGCTCGTTATTATTGCGTGCCTGAAAATCTTTCCAGGTAAAATCGTTGTCCTTTGTCTCAGGCATAGTACTGCATAGTACATAACGCAATACATCCTGCTTTTCTTTAAAATCTTGCAAATACTGATGTAACCATACCGCCCAGTTTCTTGAAGTCGAAATTTTTTCGCCTTCTAAATTTAAAAACTCATTAGCAGGAACATTTTCAGGTAAAATATAATTTCCATGAGCCATTAACATCGCAGGGAAAATAATGCAATGAAAAACAATATTATCCTTACCAATAAAATGCAAAAGACGCGAATCTTCCTGGCACCAGAATTTTTGCCACCCATCGCCACCATTAAATAATTCTTTGGTTGCACTTATATATCCGATAGGAGCGTCAAACCATACGTATAAAACTTTGCCATCAGTGTTGGGCAACGGCACTTTTACACCCCAATCTAAATCTCGTGTCATTGCACGAGGTTGCAATCCTTGTTGCAACCAACTCATACATTGACCATATACATTGGGCTTCCAGAGGTCTTGTTTGCTTTGTATCCATGACAGTAAACGTTCTTGATATTTGTCCAATGGTAAAAACCAATTTTTGGTTTCTTTCAGTACCGGCTTACTTCCACTAAGTTTTGATACCGGACTGAGCAAGTCCATTGGGTTCAGGGAGGTGCCACATTTTTCACATTGATCACCATATGCCTTTTCGTTGCCACATTTAGGACATGTCCCTTCAATATATCGGTCGGCTAAAAACTGGTTTACTTCCGCATCGTAATACTGCTGAGTAGTTTCTTCCACAAACTCACCCTTTTCATACATTGTATTAAAAAAATCAGATGCCGTTTGATGATGTAACATAGACGAAGTCCTTGAGTAATGATCAAAGGAGATTCCAAATTCACGAAACGATTCTTTCATCATTTCATGATACTTATCTACCACCTGCTTAGGTGTTATGTTTTCGTTTCTTGCTTTTATCGTAATAGGCACTCCATGCTCATCGCTTCCACATATAAACAATATTTCTTCTCCGCAAGATCGCATAAATCGCACATAAATATCAGCTGGTAAATAGCACCCCGCCAAATGTCCAATATGCACCGGTCCATTAGCATATGGTAATGCTGCAGTTACTAAAGTCCGGTTAAAGGTTTTACTCATTTTAAAAAAATTGGGCTTGACAAAACTTTGGTTGCAAATTCAAGCAAGAAAGATTGTGCTAAAAATTCTCAACTACACAACCCATTTTTTCTAAGGTTTCGATGGTATTCGCAAGGTCAGCTTCTTTTACCAATATATGCTCTGTGCTAAAAGCAGACAAAGCAAAAATAGAAATATGTGCATCTGCTAATTTTTGCGAAACGCTCGCCATAAATCCAACTAATTGAAATGGTAAGGTAGTATCAAATGAAAGCACTTTCCAACCACGCTCTTCGCGAATTACATTGTCTACATCCAAATGTTCTTGTTTTTGAATCAAGGTATATTCATTAAAGTCGCTAATTGCAGCAAAGAAAGTTCCCTTAATTAATACTGCTTTTACAATAGAATAATTGCCTTGCCAAACTTTTACTTTACATTCTTTTAAGATATCTTGAACATTCATTTTAATTAAAATTAGAGTTTCTTTGGTTGCAAATATAAAAAGTAATTACAGCACAATAGGCTTATTCTTTAATTTGTTGGTGTTGCTGTCAGGTAAGGCCCTACCTTATTCATCCATTCCTGATCAATTACCCTTACTTGCATCAGTTCTTTTACATCTTTATAATCACCATGCACCTTTCTGTATTCAATAATTACCTTTGCTATATAATACTCAATGTATGGATGTTTCAACTCCTTAACATCATTCGTATTGATATTTATTTTATGTAAATTATTTAAATTGCATGTAAGCCGGTCTTTAATCTGTTCATACAGCGAATCTTTCATAAAATAAACCTCTTTTAACTGACCAACATTTGTATATCCGCCAAGTTTTTCTCGATAATTGATTATCCCGCCCGCTATTTTAGGGCCAATGCCAGGCATCGCTTCAAGCTCATACATCGTTGCTGTGTTTAGATCAATAATAGTATGGGGCTTATCTCTTCTTTCACTTTTGCGGTATACCATACTATCGGCATTTTGCTGCTTTACAAATGCTTCATTAAAAATAAGATATGGCTCAACCTTATTGTAAAACTTGTCTGTAATTACAAATGATCTTTTAAAGTCGTCCTTTGTTTTAAAACGTCCTCCTTTTTGTATGTAATTTCTCATGACAGATGCTTGCTTTTCACTTAGTCCTATCTTTATCCATTCCTCAACGGTTAATTTATTGGGATCAAAAGGTGTTAAAACTAAACGCTCCTCTGTCAATTCCTTTGTTTGCCAGGCTTTTGGGAAATTCTCTGTCGAATCAAATAAATTTTCTTCTTCCTGATTCGGAGAAAGCTCGTTTTTTACTTCAAACTCTTCAACGGCTCTCTGCAAAGTTGAATCATTGGTTATAGGATCTATCTCTATGAAATTCATTACGAAAATTACAATACACATGATGCAACCTATGATGCCAAGAGTTATTGTTCCCTTGCGTTCGCTTGGTGTAAAAATAAAATTCTGTCGTAAATGTCTGATAAACTGACGTAAGTATTGCATATAAGCCTTTACCCAAATTAATTGCTCTTACATTAAATTCACAATACAATTATATCAATTTTTCTAATTCAAACGAATCAAAATCGTATTTTCAATTAATACAAAGGCCCCTGAAATTCAGGGGCCCTTTAATCTAGCTTTTCGACATAACTTAATACTATTGCAACACGACTCTTATTGCGTTTGATTTTGTTCCAGTCATAAGTTTGAGTGTATATACACCCTTGCTCAAGCCACTTAAGTCATATTCAATTACGTTACGTCCACCAATTGAGCTGCCAGAAGAAGTCATAATAACCTTTCCATTTACATCCGTTACAATAATGTCATAACCTTCTTCCGTTGCTTTATCAAATCCAATATAAACAATACCACTTGTTGGGTTAGGCCATGCTTGTACCAATAACTCGGGCTCAGTAACTTCGATGGTTGTTGCCTTCTGAATTGCATTTCCAACGTCTACTTTTACAATTGCACTGCATGAGCAGCCATTAGCATCTGTCATGGTAACTACATAGAATCCTGCACATAATCCGGTTGCTGTAGCATTAGTTTGGCCATTACTCCATAAGTACGTGTATGGCGCAATTCCTCCGGCAGGAGTTGTAGTTGCCGTTCCGGTGCAAGAGTTTGACGAAGTCGTTGTACTTGTGGTAACACACGTTATCAAGGTAGGTTGTGTTATTATCACAGAAACTGTTTTAGTACATCCGAGCGAATTTGTTACCGTTACTGTATATATTCCAGTCCCAAGATTTTGTATCATGCTTGACGTGCCACCATTACTCCATAGATAAGTAAACGGTCCCGAATTGCCTGTAACAGTTGCGACTATTGAACCGTTGGCGCTTCCAAAGCATTGAACATTACTTTTGGTTAAAGATACATTGAACCATGACTTTTTAACTTGGAACATTGCACTCTTGGTACATCCTGCCCCATCAGTAACAGTTACAGTATAAATACCATTTAACAAATTACTGATTGAACTAGTTGTAGCTCCATTATTCCATAAATAACTGTAAGGAATCGTTCCTCCGGTTACTGATGAGGAAATATAGCCTGTAGCACTACCTTGACAAATTTGGTATGTTCCTGTTAATGTAATTACAATAGGTGTTGGTGATGTTATTGTTACTGAACAGGTCTTTGTACACCCATTCGCATCAGTTACGGTAACAGTATAGGTTCCTGCACCAGTATTTGATGATGCAGAAGTAGTCTTTCCATTACTCCAAACATAGCTGTATGGAGATGTTCCACCGGTTACAGCAACCGAAACACTACCATTCATAGCTCCAGAACAAGTTTCATTAATTCCTGCGCAATTAGCAGTTAACTGTGCTGGCTGTACCACTGTTCCTGAACATTGTGCTGAACAACCATTTGCATCTGTTACGGTTACTGAATACGTTCCTGCCATTAGGAAATTAATAGATGTTGTTGTGGCTCCATTTGACCATAAATATGTGAAAGGTGCTGTACCTCCAATTATAGAAACTGACATAGAGCCATTCACTGCTCCAAAGCAGGTGATGTTAGATACATTGCATGTAATAGCTAATGCGTTGGATTGGGTAACATTGTAAGAACACTGCTTCGTACATCCCTTCGAATCTGTTACCGTTACCGTATACATTCCCGCTGCTAAACTCGCTATAGAAGATACCGTTCCTCCATTACTCCATAAGTAAGTATATGGTGCTGTTCCGCCTGACGCACTAACACTTGCAGTTCCTGAATTACCGTTAGAACAACTTATATTCGTTCCTGTACAACTTACAATCAAAGCACTCGGTTGTACAATTGTAACATTACATTGACTCGTGCAACCATTTACATCAGTTACGGTAACTGTATATGTGCCAGCCGCTAACCCATTAATACTAGATGCGGTATTTCCATTACTCCATAGATAGTTGTAAGTTCCTGTTCCTCCAACCGCTGTAACTATAACACTTCCATTTAAGCCCCCATTACAAGAAATATCGGTTTTACTACATGTAGCAATTAGTTGATTTGGCTGGTCAATTATAAATGTGCAGGCAGTTGAGCAATTTTTAGAATCAGTTACTGTAACCGAATAGGTTCCGGCAGCTAATCCAGTTAATGAACTCGTGGTAGCGCCATTATTCCATAGATATGTAAATGGAGCGGTTCCTCCGGTAACTATTATTGTAGCCGTAGCATTACTTCCACCAAAACAATTAACCATTGATTTCGTACATACAGCAACCAATTGCGCTGGTTGTGTAACTAAATAGCTGCATGTCTTCGTGCATCCATTAGCATCAGTTACAGTTACGGTATAGGTTCCAGGTATCAAGCCTATTAGATTTGCAACTGTCGCACCATTACTCCAAAGATATGTATAAGGCAAGGTTCCACCGGTTGCATTTACACTAGCCGTTCCATTGCCCTTATTATAACAATCTACAGAAGTGCCGCTGCAAGTTGCTGTTAATGCACTTGGTTGCGTTACCGTATAGCTACATGTCTTCGTACATCCATTGGCATCAGTTACTGTTACGGTATAGGTTCCTGCTGCAAGGTTATTGTTGGCTGCGGTAGTCTTTCCGTTTGACCATACATAACTGAATGGGGTAGTACCGCCATTTGATGTTACGCTTGCTGATCCGTTGGTGCCTCCGTTGCAACTTACGTTCGTGCCGCTGCAAGTTGCTGTTAATGCACTTGGTTGCGTTACCGTATAGCTGCATGTCTTCGTACATCCATTGGCATCGGTTACGGTTACGGTGTAGGTTCCAGCTGCAAGGTTATTGTTGGCTGCGGTAGTCTTTCCGTTTGACCATACATAACTGTATGGGGTAGTACCGCCATTTGATGTTACGCTTGCTGATCCGTTGGTGCCTCCGTTGCAACTTACGTTCGTGCCGCTGCAAGTTGCTGTTAATGCACTTGGTTGCGTTACCGTATAGCTGCACGTCTTCGTGCATCCATTGGCATCAGTTACGGTTACGGTATAGGTTCCTGCTGCAAGGTTATTGTTAGCTGCGGTAGTCTTTCCGTTTGACCATACATAACTGTATGGGGTAGTACCGCCATTTGATGTTACGCTTGCTGATCCGTTGGTGCCTCCGTTGCAACTTACGTTCGTGCCGCTGCAAGTTGCTGTTAATGCACTTGGTTGCGTTACCGTATAGCTGCATGTCTTCGTACATCCATTGGCATCGGTTACGGTTACGGTGTAGGTTCCAGCTGCAAGGTTATTGTTTGCTGTGGTAGTCTTTCCGTTTGACCATACATAGCTGTATGGGGTAGTACCGCCATTTGATGTTACGCTTGCTGATCCGTTGGTGCCTCCGTTGCAACTTACGTTCGTGCCGCTGCAAGTTGCTGTTAATGCACTTGGTTGCGTTACCGTATAGCTGCATGTCTTCGTACATCCATTGGCATCAGTTACTGTTACGGTATAGGTTCCTGCTGCAAGGTTATTGTTAGCTGCGGTAGTCTTTCCGTTTGACCATACATAACTGTATGGGGTAGTACCGCCATTTGCTGTTACGCTTGCTGATCCGTTGGTGCCTCCGTTGCAACTTACGTTCGTGCCGCTGCAAGTTGCTGTTAATGCACTTGGTTGCGTTACCGTATAGCTGCATGTCTTCGTACATCCATTGGCATCGGTTACGGTTACGGTGTAGGTTCCTGCTGCAAGGTTATTGTTTGCTGCGGTAGTCTTTCCGTTTGACCATACATAACTGTATGGGGTAGTACCGCCATTTGATGTTACGCTTGCTGATCCGTTGGTGCCTCCGTTGCAACTTACGTTCGTGCCGCTGCAAGTTGCTGTTAATGCACTTGGTTGCGTTACCGTATAGCTGCATGTCTTCGTACATCCATTGGCATCAGTTACTGTTACGGTATAGGTTCCTGCTGCAAGGTTATTGTTGGCTGCGGTAGTCTTTCCGTTTGACCATACATAACTGTAGGGGTAGTACCGCCATTTGATGTTACGCTTGCTGATCCGTTGGTGCCTCCGTTGCAACTTACGTTCGTGCCGCTGCAAGTTGCTGTTAATGCACTTGGTTGCGTTACCGTATAGCTGCATGTCTTCGTACATCCATTGGCATCGGTTACGGTTACGGTGTAGGTTCCAGCTGCAAGGTTATTGTTTGCTGCGGTAGTCTTTCCGTTTGACCATACATAACTGTATGGGGTAGTACCGCCATTTGATGTTACGCTTGCTGATCCGTTGGTGCCTCCGTTGCAACTTACGTTCGTGCCGCTGCAAGTTGCTGTTAATGAACTTGGTTGCGTTACCGTATAGCTGCACGTCTTCGTACATCCATTGGCATCAGTTACTGTTACGGTATAGGTTCCTGCTGCAAGGTTATTGTTGGCTGCGGTAGTCTTTCCGTTTGACCATACATAACTGTATGGGGTAGTACCGCCATTTGCTGTTACGCTTGCTGATCCGTTGGTGCCTCCGTTGCAACTTACGTTCGTGCCGCTGCAAGTTGCTGTTAATGCACTTGGTTGCGTTACCGTATAGCTGCATGTCTTCGTACATCCATTGGCATCAGTTACTGTTACGGTATAGGTTCCTGCTGCAAGGTTATTGTTGGCTGCGGTAGTCTTTCCGTTTGACCATACATAACTGTATGGGGTAGTACCGCCATTTGATGTTACGCTTGCTGATCCGTTGGTGCCTCCGTTGCAACTTACGTTCGTGCCGCTGCAAGTTGCTGTTAATGCACTTGGTTGCGTTACCGTATAGCTGCATGTCTTCGTACATCCATTGGCATCGGTTACGGTTACGGTGTAGGTTCCAGCTGCAAGGTTATTGTTTGCTGCGGTAGTCTTTCCGTTTGACCATACATAGCTGTATGGGGTAGTACCGCCATTTGATGTTACGCTTGCTGATCCGTTGGTGCCTCCGTTGCAACTTACGTTCGTGCCGCTGCAAGTTGCTGTTAATGCACTTGGTTTGCGTTACCGTATAGCTGCATGTCTTCGTGCATCCATTGGCATCAGTTACTGTTACGGTATAGGTTCCTGCTGCAAGGTTATTGTTGGCTGCGGTAGTCTTTCCGTTTGACCATACATAACTGTATGGGGTAGTACCGCCACTTGCTGTTACGCTTGCTGATCCGTTGGTGCCTCCGTTGCAACTTACGTTCGTGCCGCTGCAAGTTGCTGTTAATGCACTTGGTTGCGTTACCGTATAGCTGCATGTCTTCGTACATCCATTGGCATCGGTTACGGTTACGGTGTAGGTTCCAGCTGCAAGGTTATTGTTAGCTGCGGTAGTCTTTCCGTTTGACCATACATAACTGTATGGGGTAGTACCGCCATTTGATGTTACGCTTGCTGATCCGTTGGTGCCTCCGTTGCAACTTACGTTCGTGCCGCTGCAAGTTGCTGTTAATGCACTTGGTTGCGTTACCGTATAGCTGCATGTCTTCGTACATCCATTGGCATCGGTTACGGTTACGGTATAGGTTCCTGCTGCAAGGTTATTGTTTGCTGCGGTAGTCTTTCCGTTTGACCATACATAACTGTATGGGGTAGTACCGCCATTTGATGTTACGCTTGCTGATCCGTTGGTGCCTCCGTTGCAACTTACGTTCGTGCCGCTGCAAGTTGCTGTTAATGCACTTGGTTGCGTTACCGTATAGCTGCATGTCTTCGTACATCCATTGGCATCGGTTACGGTTACGGTGTAGGTTCCAGCTGCAAGGTTATTGTTGGCTGCGGTAGTCTTTCCGTTTGACCATACATAGCTGTATGGGGTAGTACCGCCATTTGATGTTACGCTTGCTGATCCGTTGGTGCCTCCGTTGCAACTTACGTTCGTGCCGCTGCAAGTTGCTGTTAATGCACTTGGTTGCGTTACCGTATAGCTGCATGTCTTCGTACATCCATTGGCATCAGTTACGGTTACGGTATAGGTTCCTGCTGCAAGGTTATTGTTGGCTGCGGTAGTCTTTCCGTTTGACCATACATAGCTGTATGGGGTAGTACCGCCATTTGATGTTACGCTTGCTGATCCGTTGGTGCCTCCGTTGCAACTTACGTTCGTGCCGCTGCAAGTTGCTGTTAATGCACTTGGTTGCGTTACCGTATAGCTGCATGTCTTCGTACATCCATTGGCATCAGTTACTGTTACGGTATAGGTTCCTGCTGCAAGGTTATTGTTGGCTGCGGTAGTCTTTCCGTTTGACCATACATAACTGTATGGGGTAGTACCGCCATTTGATGTTACGCTTGCTGATCCGTTGGTGCCTCCGTTGCAACTTACGTTCGTGCCGCTGCAAGTTGCTGTTAATGCACTTGGTTGCGTTACCGTATAGCTGCATGTCTTCGTACATCCATTGGCATCGGTTACGGTTACGGTAAAGGTTCCTGCTGCAAGGTTATTGTTAGCTGCGGTAGTCTTTCCGTATGTCCATACATAACTGTATGGGGTAGTACCGCCATTTGATGTTACGCTTGCTGATCCGTTGGTGCCTCCGTTGCAACTTACGTTCGTGCCGCTGCAAGTTGCTGTTAATGCACTTGGTTGCGTTACCGTATAGCTGCACGTCTTCGTGCATCCATTGGCATCAGTTACGGTTACGGTATAGGTTCCTGCTGCAAGGTTATTGTTGGCTGCGGTAGTCTTTCCGTTTGACCATACATAACTGTATGGGGTAGTACCGCCACTTGCTGTTACGCTTGCTGATCCGTTGGTGCCTCCGTTGCAACTTACGTTCGTGCCGCTGCAAGTTGCTGTTAATGCACTTGGCTCCGTTACCGTATAGCTGCAGGTAGCTGTACATCCATTCGCATCAATTACGGTTGCAGTATAAGTACCGGCCGATTAATCCAGTATTGTTGGGTAATACTTCCATTACCCATTGATACGTGTAGTGATGTACCTCCTGATGAAACAACACTAGCACTTCCGTTGCTGTTCCTTTACATGTTACCATTGTGCCTGAGCAAGTTGCTGTTAATGCACTTGGTTGCGTTACCGTATAGCTACATGTCTTCGTACATCCATTGGCATCAGTTACGGTTACGGTATAGGTTCCTGCTGCAAGGTTATTGTTGGCTGCGGTAGTCTTTCCGTTTGACCATACATAACTGTATGGGGTAGTACCGCCACTTGCTGTTACGCTTGCTGATCCGTTGGTGCCTCCGTTGCAACTTACGTTCGTGCCGCTGCAAGTTGCTGTTAATGCACTTGGTTGCGTTACCGTATAGCTGCACGTCTTCGTGCATCCATTGGCATCAGTTACGGTTGCAGTATAAGTACCGGCCATTAATCCAGTATTGTTGCTAATGGTTACACCATTACTCCATTGATACGTGTAAGGTGATGTACCTCCTGATGAAACAACACTAGCACTTCCAGTTGCTGTTCCTTTACATGTTACCATTGTGCCTGAGCAAGTTGCTGTTAATGCACTTGGTTGCGTTACCGTATAGCTGCATGTCTTCGTACATCCATTGGCATCAGTTACGGTTACGGTATAGGTTCCTGCTGCAAGGTTATTGTTGGCTGCGGTAGTCTTTCCGTTTGACCATACATAGCTGTATGGGGTAGTACCGCCATTTGATGTTACGCTTGCTGATCCGTTGGTGCCTCCGTTGCAACTTACGTTCGTGCCGCTGCAAGTTGCTGTTAATGCACTTGGTTGCGTTACCGTATAGCTGCATGTCTTCGTACATCCATTGGCATCAGTTACGGTTACGGTGTAGGTTCCTGCTGCAAGGTTATTGTTGGCTGCGGTAGTCTTTCCGTTTGACCATACATAACTGTATGGGGTAGTACCGCCATTTGATGTTACGCTTGCTGATCCGTTGGTGCCTCCGTTGCAACTTACGTTCGTGCCGCTGCAAGTTGCTGTTAATGCACTTGGTTGCGTTACCGTATAGCTGCATGTCTTCGTACATCCATTGGCATCAGTTACTGTTACGGTATAGGTTCCTGCTGCAAGGTTATTGTTGGCTGCGGTAGTCTTTCCGTTTGACCATACATAGCTGTATGGGGTAGTACCGCCATTTGATGTTACGCTTGCTGATCCGTTGGTGCCTCCGTTGCAACTTACGTTCGTGCCGCTGCAAGTTGCTGTTAATGCACTTGGTTGCGTTACCGTATAGCTGCATGTCTTCGTGCATCCATTGGCATCAGTTACGGTTACGGTGTAGGTTCCAGCTGCAAGGTTATTGTTTGCTGCGGTAGTCTTTCCGTTTGACCATACATAACTGTATGGGGTAGTACCGCCATTTGATGTTACGCTTGCTGATCCGTTGGTGCCTCCGTTGCAACTTACGTTCGTGCCGCTGCAAGTTGCTGTTAATGAACTTGGTTGCGTTACCGTATAGCTGCATGTCTTCGTACATCCATTGGCATCAGTTACTGTTACGGTGTAGGTTCCAGCTGCAAGGTTATTGTTGGCTGCGGTAGTCTTTCCGTTTGACCATACATAACTGTATGGGGTAGTACCGCCATTTGATGTTACGCTTGCTGATCCGTTGGTGCCTCCGTTGCAACTTACGTTCGTGCCGCTGCAAGTTGCTGTTAATGCACTTGGTTGCGTTACCGTATAGCTGCATGTCTTCGTGCATCCATTGGCATCAGTTACGGTTACGGTATAGGTTCCTGCTGCAAGGTTATTGTTAGCTGCGGTAGTCTTTCCGTTTGACCATACATAACTGTATGGGGTAGTACCGCCATTTGATGTTACGCTTGCTGATCCGTTGGTGCCTCCGTTGCAACTTACGTTCGTGCCGCTGCAAGTTGCTGTTAATGCACTTGGTTGCGTTACCGTATAGCTGCATGTCTTCGTACATCCATTGGCATCGGTTACGGTTACGGTGTAGGTTCCAGCTGCAAGGTTATTGTTTGCTGCGGTAGTCTTTCCGTTTGACCATACATAACTGTATGGGGTAGTACCGCCATTTGATGTTACGCTTGCTGATCCGTTGGTGCCTCCGTTGCAACTTACGTTCGTGCCGCTGCAAGTTGCTGTTAATGCACTTGGTTGCGTTACCGTATAGCTGCATGTCTTCGTACATCCATTGGCATCAGTTACTGTTACGGTATAGGTTCCTGCTGCAAGGTTATTGTTAGCTGCGGTAGTCTTTCCGTTGGACCATACATAACTGTATGGGGTAGTACCGCCATTTGCTGTTACGCTTGCTGATCCGTTGGTGCCTCCGTTGCAACTTACGTTCGTGCCGCTGCAAGTAGCTGTTAATGCACTTGGTTGCGTTACCGTATAGCTGCATGTCTTCGTACATCCATTGGCATCGGTTACGGTTACGGTGTAGGTTCCAGCTGCAAGGTTATTGTTTGCTGCGGTAGTCTTTCCGTTTGACCATACATAACTGTATGGGGTAGTACCGCCATTTGATGTTACGCTTGCTGATCCGTTGGTGCCTCCGTTGCAACTTACGTTCGTGCCGCTGCAAGTTGCTGTTAATGCACTTGGTTGCGTTACCGTATAGCTGCATGTCTTCGTACATCCATTGGCATCAGTTACGGTTACGGTATAGGTTCCTGCTGCAAGGTTATTGTTGGCTGCGGTAGTCTTTCCGTTTGACCATACATAACTGTATGGGGTAGTACCGTCATTTGATGTTACGCTTGCTGATCTGTTGGTGCCTCCGTTACAACTTACGTTCGTGCCGCTGCAAGTTGCTGTTAATGCACTTGGTTGCGTTACCGTATAGCTGCATGTCTTCGTACATCCATTGGCATCGGTTACGGTTACGGTGTAGGTTCCAGCTGCAAGGTTATTGTTTGCTGCGGTAGTCTTTCCGTTTGACCATACATAACTGTATGGGGTAGTACCGCCATTTGATGTTACGCTTGCTGATCCGTTGGTGCCTCCGTTGCAACTTACGTTCGTGCCGCTGCAAGTTGCTGTTAATGAACTTGGTTGCGTTACCGTATAGCTGCACGTCTTCGTACATCCATTGGCATCAGTTACTGTTACGGTATAGGTTCCTGCTGCAAGGTTATTGTTGGCTGCGGTAGTCTTTCCGTTTGACCATACATAACTGTATGGGGTAGTACCGCCACTTGCTGTTACGCTTGCTGATCCGTTGGTGCCTCCGTTGCAACTTACGTTCGTGCCGCTGCAAGTTGCTGTTAATGCACTTGGTTGCGTTACCGTATAGCTGCATGTCTTCGTACATCCATTGGCATCAGTTACTGTTACGGTATAGGTTCCTGCTGCAAGGTTATTGTTTGCTGCGGTGGTCTTTCCGTTTGACCATACATAACTGTATGGGGTAGTACCGCCATTTGCTGTTACGCTTGCTGATCCGTTGGTGCCTCCGTTGCAACTTACGTTCGTGCCGCTGCAAGTTGCTGTTAATGCACTTGGTTGCGTTACCGTATAGCTGCATGTCTTCGTACATCCATTGGCATCAGTTACGGTTACGGTATAGGTTCCTGCTGCAAGGTTATTGTTGGCTGCGGTAGTCTTTCCGTTTGACCATACATAACTGTATGGGGTAGTACCGCCATTTGATGTTACGCTTGCTGATCCGTTGGTGCCTCCGTTGCAACTTACGTTCGTGCCGCTGCAAGTTGCTGTTAATGCACTTGGTTGCGTTACCGTATAGCTGCATGTCTTCGTACATCCATTGGCATCAGTTACGGTTACGGTATAGGTTCCTGCTGCAAGGTTATTGTTTGCTGCGGTAGTCTTTCCGTTGGACCATACATAGCTGTATGGGGTAGTACCGCCATTTGATGTTACGCTTGCTGATCCGTTGGTGCCTCCGTTGCAACTTACGTTCGTGCCGCTGCAAGTTGCTGTTAATGCACTTGGTTGCGTTACCGTATAGCTGCATGTCTTCGTACATCCATTGGCATCGGTTACGGTTACGGTGTAGGTTCCAGCTGCAAGGTTATTGTTGGCTGCGGTAGTCTTTCCGTTGGACCATACATAGCTGTATGGGGTAGTACCGCCATTTGATGTTACGCTTGCTGATCCGTTGGTGCCTCCGTTGCAACTTACGTTCGTGCCGCTGCAAGTTGCTGTTAATGCACTTGGTTGCGTTACCGTATAGCTGCACGTCTTCGTGCATCCATTGGCATCAGTTACGGTTACGGTATAGGTTCCTGCAAGGTTATTGTTGGCTGCGGTAGTCTTTCCGTTTGACCATACATAACTGTATGGGGTAGTACCGCCATTTGCTGTTACGCTTGCTGATCCGTTGGTGCCTCCGTTGCAACTTACGTTCGTGCCGCTGCAAGTTGCTGTTAATGCACTTGGTTGCGTTACTGTATAGCTGCATGTCTTCGTACATCCATTGGCATCAGTTACTGTTACGGTATAGGTTCCTGCTGCAAGGTTATTGTTTGCTGCGGTGGTCTTTCCGTTTGACCATACATAACTGTATGGGGTAGTACCGCCATTTGATGTTACGCTTGCTGATCCGTTGGTGCCTCCGTTGCAACTTACGTTCGTGCCGCTGCAAGTTGCTGTTAATGCACTTGGTTGCGTTACCGTATAGCTGCATGTCTTCGTACATCCATTGGCATCAGTTACTGTTACGGTATAGGTTCCTGCTGCAAGGTTATTGTTGGCTGCGGTAGTCTTTCCGTTTGACCATACATAACTGAATGGGGTAGTACCGCCATTTGATGTTACGCTTGCTGATCCGTTGGTGCCTCCGTTGCAACTTACGTTCGTGCCGCTGCAAGTTGCTGTTAATGCACTTGGTTGCGTTACCGTATAGCTGCACGTCTTCGTACATCCATTGGCATCGGTTACGGTTACGGTGTAGGTTCCAGCTGCAAGGTTATTGTTGGCTGCGGTAGTCTTTCCGTTGGACCATACATAGCTGTATGGGGTAGTACCGCCATTTGATGTTACGCTTGCTGATCCGTTGGTGCCTCCGTTGCAACTTACGTTCGTGCCGCTGCAAGTTGCTGTTAATGCACTTGGTTGCGTTACCGTATAGCTGCACGTCTTCGTGCATCCATTGGCATCAGTTACGGTTACGGTATAGGTTCCTGCTGCAAGGTTATTGTTTGCTGCGGTAGTCTTTCCGTTTGACCATACATAACTGTATGGGGTAGTACCGCCATTTGCTGTTACGCTTGCTGATCCGTTGGTGCCTCCGTTGCAACTTACGTTCGTGCCGCTGCAAGTTGCTGTTAATGCACTTGGTTGCGTTACCGTATAGCTGCACGTCTTCGTACATCCATTGGCATCAGTTACGGTTACGGTGTAAGTTCCTGCTGCAAGGTTATTGTTTGCTGCGGTAGTCTTTCCGTTTGACCATACATAACTGTAGGGGTAGTACCGCCACTTGCTGTTACGCTTGCTGATCCGTTGGTGCCTCCGTTGCAACTTACGTTCGTGCCGCTGCAAGTTGCTGTTAATGCACTTGGCTCCGTTACTGTGAAGCTGCAGGTAGCTGTACATCCCTTCGCATCAATTACGGTTGCGGTATAAGTACCGGCCATTAATCCAGTATTGTTGCTAATGGTTACACCATTACTCCATTGATACGTGTAAGGTGATGTACCTCCTGATGAAACAACACTAGCACTTCCAGTTGCTGTTCCTTTACATGTTACCATTGTTCCTGAGCAAGTTGCTGTTAATGCACTTGGTTGCGTTACCGTATAGCTGCATGTCTTCGTACATCCATTGGCATCGGTTACGGTTACGGTGTAAGCTCCTGCTGCAAGGTTATTGTTTGCTGCGGTAGTCTTTCCGTTTGACCATACATAGCTGTATGGGGTAGTACCGCCATTTGATGTTACGCTTGCTGATCCGTTGGTGCCTCCGTTGCAACTTACGTTCGTGCCGCTGCAAGTTGCTGTTAATGCACTTGGTTGCGTTACCGTATAGCTGCATGTCTTCGTACATCCATTGGCATCGGTTACGGTTACGGTGTAGGTTCCTGCTGCAAGGTTATTGTTAGCTGCGGTAGTCTTTCCGTTTGACCATACATAACTGAATGGGGTAGTACCGCCATTTGATGTTACGCTTGCTGATCCGTTGGTGCCTCCGTTGCAACTTACGTTCGTGCCGCTGCAAGTTGCTGTTAATGCACTTGGTTGCGTTACCGTATAGCTGCATGTCTTCGTACATCCATTGGCATCAGTTACGGTTACGGTATAGGTTCCTGCTGCAAGGTTATTGTTGGCTGCGGTAGTCTTTCCGTTTGACCATACATAGCTGTATGGGGTAGTACCGCCACTTGATGTTACGCTTGCTGATCCGTTGGTGCCTCCGTTGCAACTTACGTTCGTGCCGCTGCAAGTTGCTGTTAATGCACTTGGCTCCGTTACTGTGAAGCTGCAGGTAGCTGTACATCCATTCGCATCAATTACGGTTGCAGTATAAGTACCGGCCATTAATCCAGTATTGTTGCTAATGGTTCACCATTACTCCATGATACGTGTAAGGTGATGTACCTCCTGATGAAACAACACTAGCACTTCCAGTTGCTGTTCCTTTACATGTTACCATTGTTCCTGAGCAAGTTGCTGTTAATGCACTTGGTTGCGTTACCGTATAGCTGCATGTCTTCGTACATCCATTGGCATCAGTTACGGTTACGGTATAGGTTCCTGCTGCAAGGTTATTGTTTGCTGCGGTAGTCTTTCCGTTTGACCATACATAACTGTATGGGGTAGTACCGCCACTTGCTGTTACGCTTGCTGATCCGTTGGTGCCTCCGTTGCAACTTACGTTCGTGCCGCTGCAAGTTGCTGTTAATGCACTTGGTTGCGTTACCGTATAGCTGCATGTCTTCGTACATCCATTGGCATCGGTTACGGTTACGGTGTAACTACCTGCTGCAAGGTTATTGTTTGCTGCGGTAGTCTTTCCGTTTGACCATACATAGCTGTATGGGGTAGTACCGCCATTTGATGTTACGCTTGCTGATCCGTTGGTGCCTCCGTTGCAACTTACGTTCGTGCCGCTGCAAGTTGCTGTTAATGCACTTGGTTGCGTTACCGTATAGCTGCACGTCTTCGTGCATCCATTGGCATCAGTTACGGTTACGGTGTAGGTTCCTGCTGCAAGGTTATTGTTTGCTGCGGTAGTCTTTCCGTTTGACCATACATAACTGTATGGGGTAGTACCGCCACTTGCTGTTACGCTTGCTGATCCGTTGGTGCCTCCGTTGCAACTTACGTTCGTGCCGCTGCAAGTTGCTGTTAATGCACTTGGCTCCGTTACTGTGAAGCTGCAGGTAGCTGTACATCCATTCGCATCAATTACGGTTGCAGTATAAGTACCGGCCATTAATCCAGTATTGTTGCTAATGGTTACACCATTACTCCATTGATACGTGTAAGGTGATGTACCTCCTGATGAAACAACACTAGCACTTCCAGTTGCTGTTCCTTTACATGTTACCATTGTTCCTGAGCAAGTTGCTGTTAATGCACTTGGTTGCGTTACCGTATAGCTGCATGTCTTCGTACATCCATTGGCATCAGTTACGGTTACGGTATAGGTTCCTGCTGCAAGGTTATTGTTTGCTGCGGTAGTCTTTCCGTTTGACCATACATAGCTGTATGGGGTAGTACCGCCATTTGATGTTACGCTTGCTGATCCGTTGGTGCCTCCGTTGCAGCTTACGTTCGTGCCGCTGCAAGTTGCTGTTAATGCACTTGGTTGCGTTACCGTATAGCTGCATGTCTTCGTACATCCATTGGCATCGGTTACGGTTACGGTGTAGGTTCCAGCTGCAAGGTTATTGTTTGCTGCGGTAGTCTTTCCGTTGGACCATACATAGCTGTATGGGGTAGTACCGCCATTTGATGTTACGCTTGCTGATCCGTTGGTGCCTCCGTTGCAACTTACGTTCGTGCCGCTGCAAGTTGCTGTTAATGCACTTGGTTGCGTTACCGTATAGCTGCATGTCTTCGTACATCCATTGGCATCAGTTACGGTTACGGTATAGGTTCCAGCTGCAAGGTTATTGTTGGCTGCGGTAGTCTTTCCGTTTGACCATACATAACTGTATGGGGTAGTACCGCCACTTGCTGTTACGCTTGCTGATCCGTTGGTGCCTCCGTTGCAACTTACGTTCGTGCCGCTGCAAGTTGCTGTTAATGCACTTGGTTGCGTTACCGTATAGCTGCATGTCTTCGTGCATCCATTGGCATCAGTTACGGTTACGGTGTAGGTTCCTGCTGCAAGGTTATTGTTTGCTGCGGTGGTCTTTCCGTTTGACCATACATAACTGTATGGGGTAGTACCGCCACTTGCCGCCACGCTTGCACTTCCATTGTTGCCTCCGAAACATGGAACGTTACTTCCATTACAAGTAACATTCAACTTTGTTGGCTCCGTTACTGTGAAGCTGCAGGTTGCAGTACATCCATTGGCATCGGTTACTGTTGCCGTATAGGTTCCTGCTGGTACATTATTGTTTGATGACGTGCTGGCTCCGTTGCTCCATGCATAGCTGTATGGACTGGTGCCGCCTGTTGCTGTTACGCTGCTGCTGCCATCGTTACCATTCTTACATGATACCGGGGTGCCACTGCACGTTGCTACCAATTGGGTTGGCTCCGTTACTGTGAAGCTGCAGGTTGCAGTACATCCATTGGCATCGGTTACTGTTGCCGTATAGGTTCCTGCTGGTACATTATTGTTTGATGACGTGCTGGCTCCGTTGCTCCATGCATAGCTGTATGGACTGGTGCCGCCTGTTGCTGTTACGCTGCTGCTGCCATCGTTACCATTCTTACATGATACCGGGGTGCCACTGCACGTTGCTACCAATTGGGTTGGCTCCGTTACTGTGAAGCTGCAGGTTGCAGTACATCCATTGGCATCGGTTACTGTTGCCGTATAGGTTCCTGCTGGTACATTATTGTTTGATGACGTGCTGGCTCCGTTGCTCCATGCATAGCTGTATGGACTGGTGCCGCCTGTTGCTGTTACGCTGCTGCTGCCATCGTTACCATTCTTACATGATACCGGGGTGCCACTGCACGTTGCTACCAATTGGGTTGGCTCCGTTACTGTGAAGCTGCAGGTTGCAGTACATCCATTGGCATCGGTTACTGTTGCCGTATAGGTTCCTGCTGGTACATTATTGTTTGATGACGTGCTGGCTCCGTTGCTCCATGCATAGCTGTATGGACTGGTGCCGCCTGTTGCTGTTACGCTGCTGCTGCCATCGTTACCATTCTTACATGATACCGGGGTGCCACTGCACGTTGCTACCAATTGGGTTGGCTCCGTTACTGTGAAGCTGCAGGTTGCAGTACATCCATTGGCATCGGTTACTGTTGCCGTATAGGTTCCTGCTGGTACATTATTGTTTGATGACGTGCTGGCTCCGTTGCTCCATGCATAGCTGTATGGACTGGTGCCGCCTGTTGCTGTTACGCTGCTGCTGCCATCGTTACCATTCTTACATGATACCGGGGTGCCACTGCACGTTGCTACCAATTGGGTTGGCTCCGTTACTGTGAAGCTGCAGGTTGCAGTACATCCATTGGCATCGGTTACTGTTGCCGTATAGGTTCCTGCTGGTACATTATTGTTTGATGACGTGCTGGCTCCGTTGCTCCATGCATAGCTGTATGGACTGGTGCCGCCTGTTGCTGTTACGCTGCTGCTGCCATCGTTACCATTCTTACATGATACCGGGGTGCCACTGCACGTTGCTACCAATTGGGTTGGCTCCGTTACTGTGAAGCTGCAGGTTGCAGTACATCCATTGGCATCGGTTACTGTTGCCGTATAGGTTCCTGCTGGTACATTATTGTTTGATGACGTGCTGGCTCCGTTGCTCCATGCATAGCTGTATGGACTGGTGCCGCCTGTTGCTGTTACGCTGCTGCTGCCATCGTTACCATTCTTACATGATACCGGGGTGCCACTGCACGTTGCTACCAATTGGGTTGGCTCCGTTACTGTGAAGCTGCAGGTTGCAGTACATCCATTGGCATCGGTTACTGTTGCCGTATAGGTTCCTGCTGGTACATTATTGTTTGATGACGTGCTGGCTCCGTTGCTCCATGCATAGCTGTATGGACTGGTGCCGCCTGTTGCTGTTACGCTGCTGCTGCCATCGTTACCATTCTTACATGATACCGGGGTGCCACTGCACGTTGCTACCAATTGGGTTGGCTCCGTTACTGTGAAGCTGCAGGTTGCAGTACATCCATTGGCATCGGTTACTGTTGCCGTATAGGTTCCTGCTGGTACATTATTGTTTGATGACGTGCTGGCTCCGTTGCTCCATGCATAGCTGTATGGACTGGTGCCGCCTGTTGCTGTTACGCTGCTGCTGCCATCGTTACCATTCTTACATGATACCGGGGTGCCACTGCACGTTGCTACCAATTGGGTTGGCTCCGTTACTGTGAAGCTGCAGGTTGCAGTACATCCATTGGCATCGGTTACTGTTGCCGTATAGGTTCCTGCTGGTACATTATTGTTTGATGACGTGCTGGCTCCGTTGCTCCATGCATAGCTGTATGGACTGGTGCCGCCTGTTGCTGTTACGCTGCTGCTGCCATCGTTACCATTCTTACATGATACCGGGGTGCCACTGCACGTTGCTACCAATTGGGTTGGCTCCGTTACTGTGAAGCTGCAGGTTGCAGTACATCCATTGGCATCGGTTACTGTTGCCGTATAGGTTCCTGCTGGTACATTATTGTTTGATGACGTGCTGGCTCCGTTGCTCCATGCATAGCTGTATGGACTGGTGCCGCCTGTTGCTGTTACGCTGCTGCTGCCATCGTTACCATTCTTACATGATACCGGGGTGCCACTGCACGTTGCTACCAATTGGGTTGGCTCCGTTACTGTGAAGCTGCAGGTTGCAGTACATCCATTGGCATCGGTTACTGTTGCCGTATAGGTTCCTGCTGGTACATTATTGTTTGATGACGTGCTGGCTCCGTTGCTCCATGCATAGCTGTATGGACTGGTGCCGCCTGTTGCTGTTACGCTGCTGCTGCCATCGTTACCATTCTTACATGATACCGGGGTGCCACTGCACGTTGCTACCAATTGGGTTGGCTCCGTTACTGTGAAGCTGCAGGTTGCAGTACATCCATTGGCATCGGTTACTGTTGCCGTATAGGTTCCTGCTGGTACATTATTGTTTGATGACGTGCTGGCTCCGTTGCTCCATGCATAGCTGTATGGACTGGTGCCGCCTGTTGCTGTTACGCTGCTGCTGCCATCGTTACCATTCTTACATGATACCGGGGTGCCACTGCACGTTGCTACCAATTGGGTTGGCTCCGTTACTGTGAAGCTGCAGGTTGCAGTACATCCATTGGCATCGGTTACTGTTGCCGTATAGGTTCCTGCTGGTACATTATTGTTTGATGACGTGCTGGCTCCGTTGCTCCATGCATAGCTGTATGGACTGGTGCCGCCTGTTGCTGTTACGCTGCTGCTGCCATCGTTACCATTCTTACATGATACCGGGGTGCCACTGCACGTTGCTACCAATTGGGTTGGCTCCGTTACTGTGAAGCTGCAGGTTGCAGTACATCCATTGGCATCGGTTACTGTTGCCGTATAGGTTCCTGCTGGTACATTATTGTTTGATGACGTGCTGGCTCCGTTGCTCCATGCATAGCTGTATGGACTGGTGCCGCCTGTTGCTGTTACGCTGCTGCTGCCATCGTTACCATTCTTACATGATACCGGGGTGCCACTGCACGTTGCTACCAATTGGGTTGGCTCCGTTACTGTGAAGCTGCAGGTTGCAGTACATCCATTGGCATCGGTTACTGTTGCCGTATAGGTTCCTGCTGGTACATTATTGTTTGATGACGTGCTGGCTCCGTTGCTCCATGCATAGCTGTATGGACTGGTGCCGCCTGTTGCTGTTACGCTGCTGCTGCCATCGTTACCATTCTTACATGATACCGGGGTGCCACTGCACGTTGCTACCAATTGGGTTGGCTCCGTTACTGTGAAGCTGCAGGTTGCAGTACATCCATTGGCATCGGTTACTGTTGCCGTATAGGTTCCTGCTGGTACATTATTGTTTGATGACGTGCTGGCTCCGTTGCTCCATGCATAGCTGTATGGACTGGTGCCGCCTGTTGCTGTTACGCTGCTGCTGCCATCGTTACCATTCTTACATGATACCGGGGTGCCACTGCACGTTGCTACCAATTGGGTTGGCTCCGTTACTGTGAAGCTGCAGGTTGCAGTACATCCATTGGCATCGGTTACTGTTGCCGTATAGGTTCCTGCTGGTACATTATTGTTTGATGACGTGCTGGCTCCGTTGCTCCATGCATAGCTGTATGGACTGGTGCCGCCTGTTGCTGTTACGCTGCTGCTGCCATCGTTACCATTCTTACATGATACCGGGGTGCCACTGCACGTTGCTACCAATTGGGTTGGCTCCGTTACTGTGAAGCTGCAGGTTGCAGTACATCCATTGGCATCGGTTACTGTTGCCGTATAGGTTCCTGCTGGTACATTATTGTTTGATGACGTGCTGGCTCCGTTGCTCCATGCATAGCTGTATGGACTGGTGCCGCCTGTTGCTGTTACGCTGCTGCTGCCATCGTTACCATTCTTACATGATACCGGGGTGCCACTGCACGTTGCTACCAATTGGGTTGGCTCCGTTACTGTGAAGCTGCAGGTTGCAGTACATCCATTGGCATCGGTTACTGTTGCCGTATAGGTTCCTGCTGGTACATTATTGTTTGATGACGTGCTGGCTCCGTTGCTCCATGCATAGCTGTGGACTGGTGCCGCCTGTTGCTGTTACGCTGCTGCTGCCATCGTTACCATTCTTACATGATACCGGGGTGCCACTGCACGTTGCTACCAATTGGGTTGGCTCCGTTACTGTGAAGCTGCAGGTTGCAGTACATCCATTGGCATCGGTTACTGTTGCCGTATAGGTTCCTGCTGGTACATTATTGTTTGATGACGTGCTGGCTCCGTTGCTCCATGCATAGCTGTATGGACTGGTGCCGCCTGTTGCTGTTACGCTGCTGCTGCCATCGTTACCATTCTTACATGATACCGGGGTGCCACTGCACGTTGCTACCAATTGGGTTGGCTCCGTTACTGTGAAGCTGCAGGTTGCAGTACATCCATTGGCATCGGTTACTGTTGCCGTATAGGTTCCTGCTGGTACATTATTGTTTGATGACGTGCTGGCTCCGTTGCTCCATGCATAGCTGTATGGACTGGTGCCGCCTGTTGCTGTTACGCTGCTGCTGCCATCGTTACCATTCTTACATGATACCGGGGTGCCACTGCACGTTGCTACCAATTGGGTTGGCTCCGTTACTGTGAAGCTGCAGGTTGCAGTACATCCATTGGCATCGGTTACTGTTGCCGTATAGGTTCCTGCTGGTACATTATTGTTTGATGACGTGCTGGCTCCGTTGCTCCATGCATAGCTGTATGGACTGGTGCCGCCTGTTGCTGTTACGCTGCTGCTGCCATCGTTACCATTCTTACATGATACCGGGGTGCCACTGCACGTTGCTACCAATTGGGTTGGCTCCGTTACTGTGAAGCTGCAGGTTGCAGTACATCCATTGGCATCGGTTACTGTTGCCGTATAGGTTCCTGCTGGTACATTATTGTTTGATGACGTGCTGGCTCCGTTGCTCCATGCATAGCTGTATGGACTGGTGCCGCCTGTTGCTGTTACGCTGCTGCTGCCATCGTTACCATTCTTACATGATACCGGGGTGCCACTGCACGTTGCTACCAATTGGGTTGGCTCCGTTACTGTGAAGCTGCAGGTTGCAGTACATCCATTGGCATCGGTTACTGTTGCCGTATAGGTTCCTGCTGGTACATTATTGTTTGATGACGTGCTGGCTCCGTTGCTCCATGCATAGCTGTATGGACTGGTGCCGCCTGTTGCTGTTACGCTGCTGCTGCCATCGTTACCATTCTTACATGATACCGGGGTGCCACTGCACGTTGCTACCAATTGGGCATTTGGTTGAGATACCTGAACCGTTCCTGTCTCTGTACATCCTTTAGAATCAGTAACTGTAACTATATAAGTTCCTGAAACAATATTAGCATTATTCGAAGTAGTTACTCCATTGCTCCACAAATAAGCATAAGGGGCAAAACCGAAGCTAACACTTACAGATGCGTTTCCAGTACTATTTCCAAAACAATCAACATCTACATTTGTAAAGGATAATACCATATAGCAAATATCAATTTGTGCTGGGTCATGATCATCTTCATCTGTGTTAGGATCTGAATCTCCCGGGTTTCCAGAACCATCTCCATTAATTGAATCATCTGAGCCTGAATTTGGATTACCTCCAGCATCATTACCAGGATTATCATCAGTAGGAGAATCAATATCTGTTAAACCAAGTGCATTTGTTGATCCTGAAATTTCAGCATAATTCACAAGCGAATTACCTGTAAAGTTGCTATTAATACTCAAGGTGATGTCAACTGTAGTTGTTGCGCCCTTAGGTAAGGATGCAATTGGACTATTAAGGGTTGCTTTAGAACCTGTTACATTCCAATCCGGATCATTTAATGTCATTCCAGTTGGAATATAATCTGTAATCTGTATATTAGAAGCATCTAATGTTCCTTGATTATAAACAGTCAATGTGAATGTAACATTCGCGCCAGGATAAAATGGACCAGTGCCATTTAACTGTTTGGTTAATGCCAAGTCGTATGTCTGTGTTACATTTATTTGTGCCGGGTCAGCATTGTCTTCATCTGTGGTTGCATTGGTGCCACCTGGTGTGCCTGTGCCATCTCCATTAATCGCATTATCTGCCGGTGAGTTTGGTGCGCCTCCTGCATCGTTGTTCGGATCGTTATCTTCTGGTGAATCGATATCGCTTAATCCTAACGCATTGGTGCTTGAACTAATTTCTGCTACGTTGGTTAACGTGGCGCCTTGATATGAATTGTTAACGCGTAGGGTGATATCTACGGTAGTAGTGCCGCCCTTTGGTAAACTTGCAATTACTGAATTCATGGTGGCTGTGTTGCCGCTTGCGGTCCAGTCTGCATCATTCAAACTCATACCCGTTGGTATGTAATCTGTTATCTGAATGTTGCTTGCATCTAGTGTGCCCTGGTTGTATACCGTAAGTGTAAACGTTACATCACTACCTGGTACAAATGGGCCTGCACTTGATAATACTTTGGTCAAGGCCAAGTCGTATGTCTGTGTTACATTTATTTGTGCCGGGTCAGCATTGTCTTCATCTGTGGTTGCATTGGTGCCACCTGGTGTGCCTGTGCCATCTCCATTAATCGCATTATCTGCCGGTGAGTTTGGTGCGCCTCCTGCATCGTTGTTCGGATCGTTATCTTCTGGTGAATCGATATCGCTTAATCCTAACGCATTGGTGCTTGAACTAATTTCTGCTACGTTGGTTAACGTGGCGCCTTGATATGAATTGTTAACGCGTAGGGTGATATCTACGGTAGTAGTGCCGCCTTTTGGTAAACTTGCAATTACTGAATTCATGGTGGCTGTGTTGCCGCTTGCGGTCCAGTCTGCATCATTCAAACTCATACCCGTTGGTATGTAATCTGTTATCTGAATGTTGCTTGCATCTAGTGTGCCCTGGTTGTATACCGTAAGTGTAAACGTTACATCACTACCTGGTACAAATGGGCCTGCACTTGATAATACTTTGGTCAAGGCCAAGTCGTATGTCTGTGTTACATTTATTTGTGCCGGGTCAGCATTGTCTTCATCTGTGGTTGCATTGGTGCCACCTGGTGTGCCTGTGCCATCTCCATTAATCGCATTATCTGCCGGTGAGTTTGGTGCGCCTCCTGCATCGTTGTTCGGATCGTTATCTTCTGGTGAATCGATATCGCTTAATCCTAACGCATTGGTGCTTGAACTAATTTCTGCTACGTTGGTTAACGTGGCGCCTTGATATGAATTGTTAACGCGTAGGGTGATATCTACGGTAGTAGTGCCGCCTTTTGGTAAACTTGCAATTACTGAATTCATGGTGGCTGTGTTGCCGCTTGCGGTCCAGTCTGCATCATTCAAACTCATACCCGTTGGTATGTAATCTGTTATCTGAATGTTGCTTGCATCTAGTGTGCCCTGGTTGTATACCGTAAGTGTAAACGTTACATCACTACCTGGTACAAATGGGCCTGCACTTGATAATACTTTTGGTCAAGGCCAAGTCGTATGTCTGTGTTACATTTATTTGTGCCGGGTCAGCATTGTCTTCATCTGTGGTTGCATTGGTGCCACCTGGTGTGCCTGTGCCATCTCCATTAATCGCATTATCTGCCGGTGAGTTTGGTGCGCCTCCTGCATCGTTGTTCGGATCGTTATCTTCTGGTGAATCGATATCGCTTAATCCTAACGCATTGGTGCTTGAACTAATTTCTGCTACGTTGGTTAACGTGGCGCCTTGATATGAATTGTTAACGCGTAGGGTGATATCTACGGTAGTAGTGCCGCCTTTTGGTAAACTTGCAATTACTGAATTCATGGTGGCTGTGTTGCCGCTTGCGGTCCAGTCTGCATCATTCAAACTCATACCCGTTGGTATGTAATCTGTTATCTGAATGTTGCTTGCATCTAGTGTGCCCTGGTTGTATACCGTAAGTGTAAACGTTACATCACTACCTGGTACAAATGGGCCTGCACTTGATAATACTTTGGTCAAGGCCAAGTCGTATGTCTGTGTTACATTTATTTGTGCCGGGTCAGCATTGTCTTCATCTGTGGTTGCATTGGTGCCACCTGGTGTGCCTGTGCCATCTCCATTAATCGCATTATCTGCCGGTGAGTTTGGTGCGCCTCCTGCATCGTTGTTCGGATCGTTATCTTCTGGTGAATCGATATCGCTTTAATCTTAACGCATTGGTGCTTGAACTAATTTCTGCTACGTTGGTTAACGTGGCGCCTTGATATGAATTGTTAACGCGTAGGGTGATATCTACGGTAGTAGTGCCGCCTTTTGGTAAACTTGCAATTACTGAATTCATGGTGGCTGTGTTGCCGCTTGCGGTCCAGTCTGCATCATTCAAACTCATACCCGTTGGTATGTAATCTGTTATCTGAATGTTGCTTGCATCTAGTGTGCCCTGGTTGTATACCGTAAGTGTAAACGTTACATCACTACCTGGTACAAATGGGCCTGCACTTGATAATACTTTGGTCAAGGCCAAGTCGTATGTCTGTGTTACATTTATTTGTGCCGGGTCAGCATTGTCTTCATCTGTGGTTGCATTGGTGCCACCTGGTGTGCCTGTGCCATCTCCATTAATCGCATTATCTGCCGGTGAGTTTGGTGCGCCTCCTGCATCGTTGTTCGGATCGTTATCTTCTGGTGAATCGATATCGCTTAATCCTAACGCATTGGTGCTTGAACTAATTTCTGCTACGTTGGTTAACGTGGCGCCTTGATATGAATTGTTAACGCGTAGGGTGATATCTACGGTAGTAGTGCCGCCTTTTGGTAAACTTGCAATTACTGAATTCATGGTGGCTGTGTTGCCGCTTGCGGTCCAGTCTGCATCATTCAAACTCATACCCGTTGGTATGTAATCTGTTATCTGAATGTTGCTTGCATCTAGTGTGCCCTGGTTGTATACCGTGAGTGTAAACGTTACATCACTACCTGGTACAAATGGGCCTGCACTTGATAATACTTTGGTCAAGGCCAAGTCGTATGTCTGTGTTACATTTATTTGTGCCGGGTCAGCATCATCTTCATCTGTGGCCGGATTGCTATCCCCCGGATTTCCAGTTCCATCTCCAAATATTGCATCGTCTGAGCCTGAATTCGGATTTCCACCTGCATCATTGTTTGGATCGTTATCATAAGGACTATCTATGTCTGTAAGTCCAAGGGCATTTGACCCCGCAGTAATTTCTGCTCTATTTATTAATGATGCTCCTTGATATGATAAATTAATACGCAGTGTGATATCAACAGATGTGGAGTCTCCTTTTAACAATGATCCTATGCCGCTATTAAACGTTGCAGTATTACCACTAGCTGTCCAATCATTATCATTCAACGACATGCCTGTTGGAATGTAGTCGATTAGTTGAATGTTGGTTGCATCAATAGTTCCTTGATTATAAACAGACAACGTAAAGGTTACATTACTGCCTGGAACAAATGGGCCAGCACTAGTTAACTGTTTCTTTAATGCTAAATCAAAAATCTGCGTAACATTAATCAGAGCAGGATCTGCATCATCTTCGTCAGTTAATGCATTTGTGCCCCCTGGTGTACCGGTACCGTCACCATTGATGGCATCATCTGCAGGTGAATTTGGAGCTCCACCAGCATCATTGCCAGGTATGTTATCGAAAGGTGAATCTATATCCGTTAAGCCTAATGCATTGCTACCTGCACTAATTTCTGCACGATTTACTAACGTAGCGCCTTGGTAGTTTTGATTTATTCTAAGCGTTATGTCAATTGAAATAGTGGCTCCTTTTAATAGTGAGGGGATACCTACATTATAAGTAGCAATATTTCCAGAAGCTGTCCAATTGGGGTCATTTAATGACATCCCTGCTGGGATGTAATCAGATACCTCGATATTTATTGCATCAAGTGTTCCTTGATTATATACGGTAATGCTAAAAGTAACATTACTATTTTGCATAAAAGGACCGGTTGATGAAAGAACTTTCTTCAGAGCAAGGTCGAATGTTTGGGTAACATTTATCTGTGCAGGGTCAGCATTGTCTTCATCCGTTGTTGCATTGGTACCACCTGGTGTGCCCGTACCATCTCCATTGATCGCATTATCTGCCGGTGAGTTTGGTGCCCCTCCTGCATCGTTGTTCGGATTATTATCTTCTGGTGAATCAATATCGTTCAATCCTAACGCATTACTACTCGAACTTATTTCTGCAACATTGGTTAAGGTTGGCCCTTGAAAATCTATATTTACTTGTAAGGTAATATTTATAGACGTGTTAGCCCCTTTTGCCAAAGAAGCAATTGGAGTATTTAGAATTGCATTGGTTCCGCTTGGTGTCCAATTAGGATCGTTCAAACTCATACCCGTTGGTATGTAATCTGTTACTTGAATATTGCTAGCATCAAGTGTTCCCTGATTATAAACTGTTATTGTAAAGGTTACATTGCTTCCTGGAATGAATGGACCTGCGCTGCTCAATACTTTCTTTAAGGCAAGATCAAACGTCTGAGTTACCTCAATTTGTGCAGGGTCAGCATCATCTTCATCTGTTACAGGATTATTATCTCCTGGAGTGCCTGTTCCATTTCCATTGATAGCATCATCGGCCGGACTATTTGGAGCACCGCCCGCATCATTATTTGGATCAGTATCATATGGCGAATCAATATCTGTTAAGCCTAAGGCATTAGAACCTCCAGATATTTCTGCCTTATTTATTAATGAAGCTCCTTGATAGGAATTGTTTATTTGCAAAGTAATATCAACTGAAGTATTCGCACCTTTAGCTAAAGATGCAATACCTCCATTTAACGTTGCAGTGTTTCCAGCTGAAGTCCAATCAGGATCATTCAAACTCATTCCTGTAGGGATATAATCTATAAGTTGAATATTTGTTGCATCTATAGTTCCTTGATTGTATACGGTAAGTGTAAACGTTACATTACTTCCCGGAACAAATGGTCCTGCACTTGAAAGTACTTTCTTTAACGCTAGATCGAATGTTTGCGTAACATTAATCTGTGCCGGATCAGCATTATCCTCATCTGTAGCAGCATTGGTTCCTCCGGGAGTGCCGGTACCATCACCATTGATGGCATTGTCAGCTGGTGAATTTGGAGCACCGCCAGCATCGTTAGTTGGATTATTATCTTCAGGGGAATCGATATCTGATAAACCCAAAGCATTTGTGCTTGAGCTAATCTCTGCTTTATTAGTCAATGTTGCTCCTTGGAAAGAGTTGTTGACAGTTAATGTAATACTAACAGTTGTATTTGCGCCCTTAAGAAGGCTTGCAATAGGATTGTTCAAAGTAGCAATATTTCCGGTTACGGTCCAGCTAGGGTCATTTAATGACATGCCAGCCGGTATATAATCGCTTATTTGTATGTTCGATGCATCCAGTGTACCTTGATTGTATACAGTAATGGTGAAGTTTACATTACTGCCAGGAACAAATGGACCTGCACTGCTAAGTTCTTTTTTAAGAGCCAGATCATAGGTTTGTGTAACTGCAATTTGAGCAGGGTCTGAATCATCCTCATCTGTAGAGGCATTGGTGCCACCAGGAGTACCAGAACCATCACCATTAATAGCATCGTCAGCCGGACTATTAGGTGCTCCGCCTGCATCATTATTCGGATCAGTATCATATGGCGAATCAATATCATTTAAGCCTAACGCATTGGTCGCGCCCGATATTTCGGCTCTATTAACCAAGCTTGCGCCCTGATAATTTTGATCGATTTGTAGAGTGATATTTACTGTTGTATTGGCCCCTTTTGCAAGAGAGGCTATGCCGCCATTTAATGAAGCCGAACTTCCGCTTGCTGTCCAATTAGCATCATTTAATGTCATTCCAGCAGGAATATAATCAACCACCTGAATATTAGTTGCATCAAGTGTTCCTTGATTATAAACAGTAATAGCAAATGTCACATTGCTTCCAGGAACAAATGGTCCAGCACTTGAGAGTACTTTCTTTAACGCTAGATCGAATGTTTGAGTAACATTAATTTGTGCCGGATCAGCATTATCTTCATCAGTACTTGCACTTGTACTTCCCGGTGCTCCGGTACCATCTCCATTGATTGCATTATCAGCAGGAGAGTTTGGAGCTCCACCTCCATCGTTGTTTGGATTGTTGTCTTGTGGTGAGTCAATATCATTTAATCCAAGCGCATTGTTACTTGAACTTATTTCGGCAACATTAGTCAACGTTGCTCCCTGATAAGTGGTGTTTACTCTTAACGTAATGCTTACGTTAGTGTTAGCTCCTTTAGCTAAAGAAGCTATAGGCACATTTAGTGTGGCTATATTTCCTGACACTGACCAGTCAGCATCATTTAAGCTCATTCCCGTTGGGATATAATCACTAATTTGAATATTAGAAGCGTCAAGTGTTCCCTGATTATAAACTGTTATTGTAAAATCAACATTACTTCCAGGAACAAAAGGTCCAGCGCTTGCTAATACTTTAGTTAAGGCTAAATCGTAAGTCTGCTGAACATTTATTTGAGCTGGATCGTGATCATCTTCATCAGTGGCAGCATTTGTTCCGCCCGGAACCCCGGTTCCATTTCCATTTACCGCATTATCGGCAGGAGAATTTGGGGCACCACCGGCATCATTACCATTTGTATTATCAGCTTGCGAATCAACATCTGGATCGCCATAAGCGTTTGTTGATCCTGAAATCTCGGCAAAGTTTAAAAGAGTAGCACCCTGGTAATCGCTCGATATTTGTAATGTAATATTAATGGTAGTCGAATTTCCATAGCTAAGGAATGGAATAGGTACATTTAACGTTGCCTTTGTTCCAAAGCCATTAGCTGTCCAGTTGGGATCATTTAATACCATTCCTGTTGGAATGTAATCTGTTATTTGAATATTAGATGCGTTTACATTCCCCTGATTGTATATAGTCATTGTAAATGTAACATTACTACCAGGCACAAATGGTCCTGCGCTGCTCAATTCCTTTTTCAAAGCTAAATCATAATTGTGTACGGGCTCTTCCACAAATTGTGAACAAGTTATAGTGCAGCCATTTGCATCCGTAACCGTTACCGTATAGGTTCCAACTGATAAACCAGTAGCTGTCTGGCTGGTTTGGCCATTGCTCCATAAGTAAGTATATGGTGTTGTTCCGCCTGCTGGATTAGCAGTTGCTGTTCCCTCTGTACCGCCAACAGTAGTTGCATTGGTATGGCTGCAAGTTATTGAAAGTGCGGTTGGTTGAGTAACAGTAAATGAGGTAGTTTTAGTGCAATTGTTTGCATCTGTAACTGTAACTGTATATGTTCCTGCCATCAAACCGCTTCTGTTTGAGTTAGTAGAACCATTATTCCACAGGTAATAATAAGGCTGAACACCTCCCGAAACTGTCAAGACGATCGAACCATTATTACCACCAAAACAATTTACATTAGTGATAGTGCCTTGCACATTCAGTACATTGGGCTGTGAAACTGTGTAAGAACATGTTTTGATACATCCCTTAGCGTCTGTAACTGTTACGGTATACGTTCCTGCGGTTAAGTTTAATGCTGATGAACTGGTGCTTCCGTTATTCCACATGTAAGCATAGGGGGTAGTTCCGCCTGTAGCAAATACCGAAGCAAATCCGTTATTGCCACCATAGCAAGCCACATTGCCTCCAGTGCAGGTTATAGTTAATTCAGTTGGTTGGGTAACAACATAAATACATTGTTTTGTGCAATTGTTTGCATCGTTTACAGTAACAGTATATGTACCCGCTACCAGATTTGAAATGGCAGAAGTAGCTGCGCCTGTATTCCACAAATAGGTATATACTCCTGTTCCTCCTGTAGCAACTACATTGGCCGAGCCATTGCTTCCGCCCATACAAGAAACATTCGTGCCATTGCAAACTAAGTTTATTTGTGATTGCTGTGTAATTAAAACAGAACATGTTGCAGAGCAACCATTTGCATCTGTAACAGTAACCGTATAAGTTCCGGCAGTACATCCGGTAATTGTTTGTAATGTTTTTGAGTTGCTCCACCAATATGTATACGGAGCCTGCCCACCTGATGGTGATGCAGTAGCTGTTCCATTATTTCCTCCAAAACATGGAACCTGTGTTGAAGTGCATGTTACAACAAGTGGCGGTCCGCTTATGTTAATTGTAACCTCGCAAGTTGTTGTACATCCATTATTATCTGTTACCGTAACGGTATATACTCCTACTCCAAGACCGTAAATATTATCGTCCGTTTCGCCCGTGCTCCATAAGTAAGTATACGGCTGTGTGCCACCACTAGTGGTAACCGAAGCTGAACCAATATATGCTTCAGCACAAGGAACATCGATTCCCCAGCAAGAAGCAGTTATTTGGGCTGGTTGATTGACGGAACTGATAATACACTGTTTCGTACATCCTTTGCTATCTGTAACTGTTACAGAATAGGTTCCGGCAAATAAATTAGAAATAGCTGATGTGGTTGACCCGTTATTCCACAGGTAAGTGTAAGGAGGTGTTCCTCCATTAGCATTAACTGTTGCTGTTCCATTATTTCCTCCATAACAAGAAACATCTGTTTTGGTGCAGTTAATGGTAAATACCGGAGGCTGCGTTACAGTATAAGAACATGTCTTGGTACATCCTTTACCATCGGTAACTGTTACTGTATATGTTCCGGGTGAAAGGCTGGTTATTGATGCTGTTTGTGCACCATTGCTCCATAAAAAGGTATAAGGTTGCTGACCACCGGTTGCATTAACGACTGCAGTACCTGTAGTTTGTCCATTACAATTAATGTTGGTTCCATTACAAGTTAATGTCATTGGGGTATATCCATTTACCGCTCCGGTACAAGTAGTTGTGCAACCTTTTGAATCGGTTACGGTAACAGTATATGTTCCTGCAGCTAGATTGTTTATAGTTGAAGTATTGCCCCCATTGCTCCATGCATAAGTGTATGGCGAGGTGCCTCCGCTAGGAACAACCGTTGCTGAACCTGTGCTTCCCCCATTACAATTTACTGCTGTCGTATTTATGTAGCAGATTGGAACCGGGTTAACCTCTTTTTTAATAATATTAGATTCGCCATCATAATTTGAACAACCGGACCTGCGAGAACATCTACGGAACCATGTAGTTTGTGTTATTGGACCCGGATTATACGTGGGGCCATTGGCTCCCGGAATAGTACTATATGTTGCAAAGTTATCGTATGAAATCAACCAAACGTATTCAATAGTTCCTGTTCCTCCTGTTGGTAATGTCAAACTAACAATGTCATTAGGGTCGTAGCCTCCACATACACTTTGGTTATAACCAATAGTTCCTCCATCAGTTATGTTGCAACATGTAGGTCCACTAATAGTAAAGTTATAAGTACCAGCACAACCAACACCATCTGTAATTGTTGCCGTGTAGTTACCCGCACATAGGTTATAAACATCAATTTGCCATTGGCTACCATTCCACCAATAACCGTTATAGTTAGTGCCATTTACATTAATCGTGTAAGTGCCATTGCCACCTGTCCACATTAACCAAACTACACCATTACATTGTCCACAGCCTGCATTTTGTGTCATACTTGATATACTAATGTTACCTACAACCTCTTTCTTAATTATATTGGACTCTCCAACATAATCTGTACATCCGCTTCTGCGAGCGCATCTGCGATACCAGGTTGTAACAGTAATAGCAGGCGGGTCATACGATGGGCCATTCGCTCCCGGAATAACTGTATATGTAGCAAAATTATCTGTTGACTTGAGCCATACATATTCTATTGTACCTGTGCCGCCTGAGGGCAATGATATACTAACAATATTGGAAGGGTCAAATCCACCACAATTGCTTTGGTCATAGCCAATGGTTCCAGCACCGGTTACATTGCAACAGGCTGGAGTTCCAATAGTGAATGTAATTCCTCCAACACAACCAACGCCATCGGTAATTGTCGCTGTAAAATTGCCGGCACATAAATTACTGATATTGATTTGCCAGCTGCTTCCATTCCACCAATATCCAGTGTAATTTGTTCCATTAACATTAACGGTGTAGGTACCATTTCCGCCTGTCCAATTTAATGTGGCTATTCCATCACAATTACCGCATGTGGCATTTTGTGTGGATTTCCAAACGGTTAGTGTTCCGCCAACTTCCTTCTTAATTATGTTAGATTCTCCTACATAATCGGTGCAGCCGCTTCTGCGTGCACATCTGCGATACCAGGTTGTTTGTGTAATGGCAGGTGGATCATATGAAGGTCCATTAGCTCCTGGTATTACAGTATATGTTGCAAAATTGTCCGTTGACTTGAGCCAAACATATTCTATAGTCCCAGAACCTCCACTTGGCAAACTAATGCTTACAATATTTGCTGGGTCATAACTTCCGCATTGAGTTTGATCATAACCAATGCTTCCAGCACTGGTAACATTACAACATCCTGGTGTGCTAATAGTGAAGTTAATTGTTGCTGTGCAACCGGCTCCATCTGTTACTGTTGCTGTGTGATTACCGGCACATAAATTATAAACATCAATTTGCCAATTGCTACCATCCCACCAATATCCTGTATAATTAGTGCCATCTACATTGATAGTATAGGTGCCATTTCCACCTGACCAATCTAACCATACAGCACCATCACAATTTCCGCAAGTTGCATTTTGGGTCATTTGCCATAAGGTTATTGATGATACTACCTCTTTTTTTATGATATTTGATTCACCTACATAATCTGTACAACCACTTCTGCGTGCACATCTGCGATACCAAGTTGTTTGTGTAATGGCTGGTGGGTCGTATGTAGAGGTATTTGTATTTGGAATTACTGTATAGGTTGCAAAATTATCGGTTGATTTAAGCCAAACATATTCTAATGTACCACTTCCACCCGAAGGAAGAGAAATGCTTTGAATTAGTGCTGGGTCATATCCACCGCACTGGGCTTGATCATACCCTATTGAACCGGCACTTGCAACATTGTTACAAGATGAAGTAACGGTTACACACCACATATCGGTTTTGATCCATGAACCAGAACCACTGAAAGCAGCATTAACATAATAGGTATTGGCAGGTACCACTCCATTTAAAGTGTATTGCTGTGGCCCCGGCAACAATTTATTTACTTCTTGGTATATGTTGCTAATCCAATTCCAATTAGCATCAAAAAAGTCGATTGATACCTGATGGTAGAGCGAAGGATTATGCGTTCCTGCATAAACAGTACAATTAATTGTAGAGCCCGGAAGAATGGTGCCCTGACCAATTGTTTGAGAGACCCAGTTCCAGCCGCCATTGGTAATTTCAAAATCACCTGATTTGGTGCCGCATTGAACGGCTCCTGTACCTGAACTAAAATTACCCCCTTGCCAACTCCATCCGGTTGTCCCATTCTCAAAGCTTGGATTGGTAACAAGGTTGCCTGTGCAAGTGCACTGTGCTAAACTGTCAGTTTGCACCAGACCAATTATTATTCCCATGAAGACAATAGTACGACTAAACGCAAGCAATTGATTAACGCGTAGATTTGGTTGAAATCTATTAATGGAATTCGTAAGGTTTTGGTAGATGTTATTTTTCATATATAAGAAATATTTAATGCTTTTTTTCAATTTTGATGAAGAGGCCAAACACCCACTATTGGGTAATAAGCCAAATTCAAGGGTGAACAATATGTTTTTATTTGGTGATTTTGACAGTAAACTTGACTACCATTTAATAAGAAGTGCTTATATTTGAATTTTTGAATTCCTTTAGATAAAAAAAGTGACAACAAAAATTTTGAAGCTTTTGAATAGTTGCATGTGAAAAACAATATAGCAGGTAGAGAAATCTGAAGCGCTTTGTAGCTAAGTTTGTTAGTAAGTGATACAAAAAAGGTAAAATCAAGTAGTGCAAACGATTTTATTAAAACTTCCTGTGAGATTAAAGCATGAAATGAAGTGCTTAGTTGGATTGGCTTATTGGTTGATAATAAAATGAAATGACGATAATTTAAGTCTAAAGTGGTTGAATAGTTATTAAAATGATTGATGGAGTTGCATATGGGTAAATTGATGTAATCAAATATGAATTGACTAAACCAGCTGAAAAGGCTGATACTGATAGGTTCTATGTTAAAAATAAAATACACTTTTCTTTATTGATAGCCAACTTTTGTTACCGGAGGGAATACGCACTACTGTTTCCTCCGCTTTTTTAATTTATTATGATAAGGAAATAAATATTACAGGCAAGTTCGCACTACCAAACTTATTCAAAGGACGTTTTGCACTACTAAAACACCCTTAATAACCCATTAATTACAACCTTAATTTAGAAAGATTTTCGAGGATTCAAATTCAATGCCAATGTTAAGAAGATTTCCACACATAATGATAAGCGTGATTTGAATTTAGGTGAACAGCAACATTATTTAGGTTAAGTGTATTTTTTTATTGCCTTACTGCCACATTTTGGTGATTAAGGAAATTGAATAAACTGATTCAAAACAGAAAAACATCAAAAAAAAGCCATTTATATATTTGATAATCAAATACTTGTTGTATATTATACGCTAATTATTTTACAGTTTACCATGCTTATTAATCGTTTTACACATAATTATTAACTATTAGTTGCACTAACTAGAAAAGCTCCAAAACCTAAATTGTTCATAAAAGTCAAACTCAAGGCAATAAACTAAAAAGCTTTGCTTCAAACATGCAATAAATTGACCTGATGACTCGAGTAAAAAATCGCATGTAAGATCCCTTTCTATTTGATTAAAAAAATAGTTTCATCTTCGCCTAAAAAACATGTTTACAAATTATCAATTTACAGTGGTCGAACGATTTTTGCGTTATGTAAAAATCGACACTCAAAGTGATCCAGGTTCAACAACTATTCCTTCTACTGAAAAACAAAAAAACCTATCTCGCATATTAGTAAGCGAACTTAATCAGTTGGGAATTAATAATGCCGAAATGGATGATTATGGCTATGTATATGCAACCATTCTAGGGAATACGAGAAAAGAGAATATCCCTGCAATTTTTTTCTGCAGCCATGTTGATACTTCACCCGATTGCAGCGGAGTTGATGTTGAACCAATTATACATACTAACTATAATGGCAGCCATATACATTTGCCTAAATCAAACCAGCCAATAACCATAGATAAGCACCCTGAATTGAAAAATCAAATAGGAAACGACATTATAACAGCAAGTGGTAACACCTTGCTAGGGGCTGATAATAAAAGTGGTGTTGCCGAAATTATGGATGCTGCTAATTTCTTAATGACACACCCCGAAGTTAAACATGGCGACATACGGATTTTGTTTACCCCGGACGAAGAGATAGGGCGTGGTGCTGATAAGGTTGATGTGCAAAAACTAAATGCAACTTTTGGGTATACAATGGATGGAGAAACTGCTGGAGATTTGGAAAATGAAACCTTCAGTGCCGATGCTGTAACCATTAAAATAAAAGGAGTTGCATCACACCCCGGGTATGCCAAAGGGCTTATGGAGAATGCTATTAAAATTGCTGCCGAAATCATTGCAGCGTTGCCAAAAGTTTCAATTTCTCCTGAAACAACCAATGGTATGCAGGGATTTATTCATCCTACCAAAGTGGATTCATCATTGGAGCACGCTGTACTTGATTTTATAATAAGAGACTTCGAAGTAAATGGGTTGCATCAGCTTGAAGAAGCGCTTAGGGCTTTAACAGTGAAAGTAATGTCAGGTTATCCAAATTCCACTTTTGAATTTATAATTAAAGAGCAATACAGAAACATGAAGGAGGTGCTTGATAAACACCCACATGTAACAGACTATGCAATAAAAGCAATTGAGCGAGCAGGATTAAAGCCACGTCTTTCAAGTATACGAGGAGGCACAGATGGCAGCCGCCTATCATTTATGGGGTTGCCGTGTCCCAATATTTTTGCAGGAGAACATGCCTTTCATGGTGCGCATGAGTGGGTGAGCATACAGGATATGCAGAAAGCAGTGGAGACAATTGTACACCTTTGTTGCATAGTAGAAGAAAATAATTAATTAAAGTTATTTCCATTATTTTTTGTTAGTTTACAAAAGAATATAAATTTGCCCAATCATTGCTGATGGAAATACTTCCCGATATATTAGGCGCTAAGCATAAGCTAATTAATTTGCTGTCAAATCAGCTTGATGTGCATTTCAGTTACCATTCGCTTGAGCATTCATTAGATGTGTTTGATGCTTCATTGCGCTTGTGTAAGATGGAGAAAATAAATAATCCACGGCTGGAGTTGCTTATTGCTACTGCAGCGCTATACCACGATACTGGATTTACAATTGGAGGATACAAAGATCACGAAGAGGCAGGCTGTGCAGTAGCTCGCAAGCACTTGCCAGAACTTGGCTATACCAATGAAGATCTTGATGAAATTTCGAAACTTATACTTGCAACCAAACTACCTCAAAATCCTCAAACAATTCAAGAAAGGATAATTTGCGATGCGGATTTAGATTATTTAGGTAGGGAAGATTATTATCCGATAAGTTCCCAATTAAAAGATGAGTTTTCGCACTTTGGAATTATTAAAACCGAATCAGACTGGCTGCGAGTTCAAATAACTTTTTTTAAGTCACATACATTTTTTACAAATTCAGCAAAGGAAATGCGCAATGAGCGCAAAATGCAGTATTTGGAAGAATTAATCAACCAAAGGAATTCGATGTTGCAAAACGAAGAGAATAACGATTAAACAATCATAGCAATTTTAGAAATAAAGAAAAACATATGAAAATAATAGTTCCTATAGACTTTACTCCTGTTACCGAAAACGCTTTGCGTTATGCGGTTTCTGTAGGCGAACAATTAAACGCCAGTATCACCTTACTCCATATATTGAATAAAGAAAAAGATAGGCCCGAAGCGGAAGCTAAACTTGAGGTTTTATCGGGCAAATACAATCATTCGGCTAAGGTTGATTTTATGACCTTTGTGGGAAATATTTTTGAGCACATAGGTCAATGTGCTGCAGATGCACAGGCTTCTTTTATCATCATGGGTACTCATGGTATAAAAGGAATGCAACACTTTATAGGCAGCAATGCAATGAAAGTTATAACACACAGCCAAACTCCTTATATAGTTGTTCAGCATAAAATGTTTATTCCAATAAAAAGGATGCTTGTGCCGGTAGATTTTACCCGAGAAGCAAAACAAATGCTTCCTCTTATCTTATCTCTTAGCGAAACCTTCAAAGTTGAAATAACCTTTATGCTACAGCAAACCAAAGATGAGTTTTTGGCTAATCGAATTAAGAACAACTTTGAGTATATGCAGTCTTATTTAAAAGATAATGGCATAATACACTCGCTAGCTGATGTTAAATACAACGCTTCTTCGGCTTATAAAGACATTACTAAGTTAGCTAATAGGCTAAATATAGATTTGATTGTAACTACTGTTGACCCTGAAACCAACATGGCCAATTATGTAATGGGGGTTGAAGAGCAAAAAATAATTGCCAACGAGTATGAAATACCCGTACTGTGTATCAATTTGAAAAATATTTTAAGTAAGTCGGGAAATGTTTTTGAATATACTTTCTAGTAGGAATATGCTTAAATAACCATTTCTAAATGGAAGCAAACACCTAATGAACTTTATTCAGGAGATTGATACCAGCCTTTAACATATTCCGCTTTTATACCGTTTGTAAAAAACCAATCGAACTTCCGGCAAAACCAATTATTCAAGCTATCAGATGCTTGATTAATCGAATTAACTATTTTTTTTAATACAGTCATTTTCCAGTACTTTTAATAATTAGAATAGGGATGAGTGCGAATATACTATAAATTCTATACGACACGTATATTACTTGCCTATTTATTGTCAATTTATTGCCACATATTGCATACACATTAATAACGGCTACTTTTGCAGAAAAATTATTAGAAAAAGTATGAATGCAGAAACTTTAACGCTTCAGGATTATAACATCTCTGAAACATTAGCGCAACTAGGGATAAAAAAAATCAATAACGGAGCATGCACCGGCACCGAGTGGTATAACACCACTGGCGATATAATTGATTCCTATTCGAGCAGCGATGGTCAGCTAATAGCATCGCTAAAACAGGCTACAGCCAATGATTATGAGCGTATTGTACAAACATCGCAACTGGCTTTTAAGCAATGGCAAATGTGGCCTGCGCCAAAACGTGGTGAGGTGGTTCGTCAAATTGGCAATGTGCTTCGCGAATACAAAGAACCTCTTGGCAAATTAGTCTCTTACGAAATGGGTAAAGTTTACCAGGAAGGCCTTGGCGAGGTTCAGGAAATGATTGATATATGTGATTTTGCAGTTGGATTATCACGACAGTTACATGGATTTACCATGCACAGTGAGCGCCCTCGTCACCGAATGTATGAACAATACCATCCGCTAGGAATTGTAGGTGTTATTTCTGCCTTCAATTTTCCTGTAGCCGTATGGAGTTGGAATGCCATGCTCGCCATGGTTTGTGGCGATACAGTAATATGGAAGCCATCGAGCAAAACCATGCTATGTGCAATTGCCGTACATAACATAATTGAAAAAGTACTTAAAGATAACCAGGTTCCAGAAGGGGTTTTGTGTCTTGTGGCCGCAGGAAGCAAATATGTTGGAGACAATATGCTTGCTGATAAGCGTATACCCATGATAAGCGCTACAGGCAGCACACGTGTTGGTAAGCGTGTAGCTACATTGGTAGGAGAGCGATTGGGTAAGACCATACTCGAACTTGGAGGAAACAATGCTATTATCATTACCGAAAACGCTGACTTAGACCTGGCTCTACGTGCCGTATTGTTTGGCGCTGTTGGAACTGCCGGACAGCGATGCACCACCACTCGAAGGCTTATTATACATCAATCAGTATATGAAACATTTACAACGAAATTGGTTAAGGCTATTAGTAGTGTAACTATTGGCCATCCACTGGATAGTAAAACTCTGGTTGGTCCATTAATAGATAAAGGTGCGGTAAAAGATTTTCTTAGTGCCATAGAAAAGGCTAAAGCCGAAGGTGGTAAGGTGCTTGCAGGAGGCACCGTTTGCACAGGTGAAAACTATGATAGTGGCTGCTATGTGCACCCAACTATTATAGAGGCCCAAAACAATTATCACATTGTGCAGGAAGAAACTTTTGCCCCTATTTTATATATCATGAAATATGACACCATTGACGAAGCCATTCATTTAAATAACGATGTACCTCAGGGATTAAGCTCTTCATTATTTACCCGCGATTTGCTTGAAGCCGAAAAATTCCTTTCGCACGAAGGTAGCGATTGCGGCATAGCCAACATAAACATAGGAACAAGTGGAGCAGAAATTGGCGGTGCCTTTGGTGGCGAAAAGGAAACCGGTGGTGGTCGCGAATCAGGAAGCGATGTATGGAAATATTATATGCGAAGACAAACGAACACCATCAACTATGGCAAAGAACTACCTCTTGCTCAAGGAATAAAGTTTGATATATAAGGAACATATATAGTTATAGTTAAAAAGAGCGATCGTAGTTATCGCTCTTTTTTATTTTATACAACTACAAATAACACAATTACACGAATTAGCCCTTACCAGCAAACTCGACCTAATGGGAGCTTAGCAGGCTGAATGGTGATGAATAAAAAAACTGCATGCCACAAACTCATATTAATTAATATAGTTGGAGGTTGAATAAAAAATGAAGCATCCGCATTGCAAATGCGGACGAGCGAACGGGGGTTAATTAATTTGGCTAAAGCCAACTATATAATATTCAATTGCCACAGGCTTAAGCCTGTGGCAATTGATAGCAAACCGATTTAGGCTTTAGCCATATTACTGAACTATAAGTTTAAAACAGAATAATGAAAAAAATATTTACTCTTTATTAATAATAGGATTGCTTTTGTCAATTGAGCATGATTTATTGGTTGCATAATTATTATTGGTGGAGGATGAATAAAAATGGTGGATTCGCATTGCAAATGCGGACGAGCAGGGGGATGAATAAAAAACTGCATGCCGCAAAAGCATATTAATTAATAAAGCCGGCACCAAGGTGCCGGCCATTCATCTTTATATACTAAATCGTATTCTAATTACCAGCCAAGTACTGTAATACCAATGCTGAATGGTCTGAGCGCAGGAGCTCTGTTTTCTCTGAATAAATCGGTAAGACCGTATTGCGCAAACAAATTAATGCTTCTATAACCTATCACGGCACGGGCATCAAGGCGCAATGGGTTAACATTATAGTCATCGCGCACCTTATTGGTGTTGTCAGAAGTCTTGAGTTTTAAATGAGTTCCAATACGATAACCTGCTACCACACCGGCACCTATGTGAAAGGCTTTACTTTCTTTGCGATTGGTGCTAACTTCAAACATAAGTGGTACAGTTGCATACGTTACCAATAATTTGTTTTTAGCTAAATCGCGACCATACATTATTGATTTCATAGTGTCTGTATTGGCAAGCAATATTTCTCGACTATTGTTGAAACGGTAGTTATTCCATGTGAATCCCAGTCCGGTATTAAACCAAAATAGCCTTTTAACAATATTAGCTTTTACTTCCCAAAGATTTAAATTTACTACTATTGATTTTCCTGAATTCAAGTCAAGATAATTATATCCTGCAGGGCCTTCATTTAACTCAGCTGTTTTTTGTATGTCAGGAAGGTATCCATTAAACCCTAATTCTAGCCCTCCCCAATGCGGCTCCGAATCGGATTTCGATTTCCCGGATTTTTTCTTTGTATCCTTATTCATATCAGCACCATCTTTTTCCGAAATAGAAATATCAAATCCTCCTATCTGTACCTTGGTGGTATCCTTTGTATCGGCCTCGCCTGCTTCTCCTATCTTGACAGCTCCGCTGTTGTTTTTGTTTATTACCGGTGGCGCCTTTATATAATAAATACTACCGCTGCCACTGATTGATGTATTTAATTCGTTTCGCACATCTACCGTAGTTTTACACACACCACTAACATTGGCACTAACCTTATTTACTACCAATTTACTTGCATCAAGTTTTTGTGTGCCAGATACATTCAGTGTGAGATTTTCAGCGACACCACTTAGCGACCCACTTCCAATACCGCTCGTATTAATATTTATAGTTTTAGCGTTTACTCCTAAACCTAGTTTTAGTTTTCCCGAAATATTTACTTCCAGATTTTCAAGCATTAATGTGTCTTCAGAAATAATTTCTGCATTACCCGAAACTTTAATTTCTTCTACCGTGGGTAAGTACACTGTAACCTGATAATCTTTAGGTGCAGTAATAGTTAACTGTTGATTATTTATACTAAAAAAATTACTGCCATAATCGCCATTAATACTTACGCCATAGTCAGTGGATTTTACCAACCTAATGTTAGCTGTGCTACTAACCGCCAATTTTTTAAATGGCTCAACGGTAATTTTTCCTTGTGCATATATTTTTAGCACCGCGGCACATATCATTAATACTAAGATTCCTCTTTTCATATTCTGTTTTTTTTACTTTCTGTGATATATACTGTGACAAATGTAGAATTTAATAAGTTACAGCGGTTGCAGCAATTGTTGCAGTCATGCGTTAATAGCTGCATATTTCGCGCATCATTTTTTAGTCATATATTTTTGCTGTTGTCATTTTGCACTCAATATGATTATTGTTTGGCTTAGTTGAGAGAAAAATGATACGTTTATATTATTAACGTTTGTTAATAGCCTCCGCCACGTTAAAATCGGAACTGTTAATACATCAATGTTTGAATAGCTTATGAACACGTTATGCACACGTCCGCTTCTGTTTATAATTTTGTTGATAATATATGGTTACCGTGTCGCTTGGTTAGCAAGGTGCAATTACATTTGCATTGTTCTAGTGAACAACTATATAATTCAACGACATTTCTAAAGGCTTTTTTATATACTGTCCCCGTTTGTAAGGTTTCGGGGACTTTTTCTTTTATACCAATCTAAGTATTACACGGTCATAATATCTTTTTCTTTAGCTTCAAGATGCTTATCTACTTTTACAATATAGCTATCTGTAATTTGTTGTACCTTGGTTTCAGCTTCTTTTCCATGTCTTCGGGCAAACCTGCTTTTAATGCTTTCTTTAGGGTTTCGTTTGCATCTCTGCGCAGGTTACGAATAGTTACCTTGCTGTGTTCTCCTTCGGCCTTTGCCTTTTTTACAAGATCTTTTCTTCGTTCTTCTGTAAGGGAGGTACAGATATGCGTATTACTATTCCGTCATTTTGCGGGTTCAATCCTAAATTTGCTGCTTGAATGGCCTTTTCTATTGGTTGAAGCATTGCTTTTTCCCATGGCTGAACTACGAGTGTACGTGCATCTGTGGTATTTACGTTGCCTACCTGGTTTAGCGGTGTGCTGGTTCCGTAGTAATCTACATGCACTCCATCCAGCATTTGAGGACTTGCTTTGCCTGCACGAATTTTTGCCAATTCATTTTCAAGATGGTCTATTGCCTTGTTCATTCCATCCGTTGTCTGATTGATGATATTTTTAATCTCTTCCATAGTTATTTCATTTTTAGAGGTGCGAATTTGCAACTATTGGGCATGATATACAAGTGATAGTATGTATTAGCTCCATACCGAAGTGCCCTCGCTACAGTTAGTGCAAATGTCGATACCCTTGCGGTTGGTAAAAAGCGATTTTCGAAACCATTCATAGTTGCTATTGTTCCAAATCTCCGAAAAATTTTTTTCCGCAATATTTCCCATTACATACTTTCCATCTTTATCAAAGCAACAAGGTAAAACATTCCCATCCCAGGTAATTACACAACTCTTCCATAGCCTGCGGCAATTATTTTTCATTTCATTTTTAATGGAATACGTTCCATCATTGTTTATACGGTAGCGGGAATACTTTTCGATAGTAGGTATTAGGTCGTTTCCATTTTTATAGTCGTACACCTGTGCTGTTTTAAAACGCAATTCATTTACTCCGCTACTTCGGGCTATTCTTATTATTTCCTGTATTTGGTGTTCATTATGACGTACCACCAAAAACTGAAGAATAACATAGGGTGTATACTTTTTCAATTCCTTTTTTATACGGCAGATGGTATCGATGGCTTTGAACACTTTGTTGATGCTTCCACCTACCCGATATTTTTCATAGGTTTCCTGCGATGTGCCATCAATAGAAATAATAAGCCGGTTGAGGCCTGCCTCAACCGTTTTCACAGCTAAGGCATCGTCAAGAAAATGAGCATTGGTAGATGTGGCCGTGTACATGCCATGTTGTGAAGCAAACTGCACCATTTGCAAAAATTGTTGATGCAAATAAGGTTCCCCCTGAAAATAAAAGGTCAGGTATCCAACCTGACGGTGTATTTGCTCAATAATGCGAACAAACAATTCCATATTTAATAATCCGGTTGGTCGGGTAAATGAGCGCAAGCCACTTGGACACTCAGGACATCGCAAATTACAGGCGGTAGTTGGTTCAATGGAAATGCTTACCGGCATAGCAGGATGATGCATGTTGCCTGTCATTTGTGCCCGATAAAAACTTGCTTCGCTCTTTATAAAATTCAACATACGACTGGTATTATATTTACCAACCATACTAAGAGCATCTCTTATGTTACCATGAATTATCAAAATTTATTCTCAATCCAATAAACCCGAATTGTTTTGAATGGCTTGAATTGCCATATTTTTTACAATTGGTAAAGTAGCAGATATCATTCCAGAAGTAGGCGGAAAAGGTACAGGCTGTATTCTCAACTTATCTAAAGATACCTGGCTTAGTGCATTCAAGTCTCCATTGGCAATTGCATAGCCATGCTCAAATCGATTTTCTCCGGCAATTGGCACCGACCTAACCAGCTGCTTTGTTTGCAAATCGATGAATTCAACTACCCCATTAACCATGGCTGCCTTTTGCATAATGGTTTCGTGTATCACACACGAAATGGTTTTATATTTAGGTTCCTTCATATCGTTTCCTAAACTATCTTTTTTTACATTTCCCTTATTGTCAAGCACGTATTGCCATCCGTCCTGTATCTGCTTAGTTTCGGTATAATTATTATAAGCCAAACGCTCAGGGGCAATATTTATCTGCTTCACATTAACTTTTACAATGTAATCATACGCCCTGTTTGGTGATTCGCGGGTTTCAAAGAGTAGCCAGGTGCGTTCAATATCTCTAAGATTAATCTTTCTCAATTCGTCTTCGTAACCGGCAGGCAAAGGCATGCCGCTCTGATTGTTTACATTAATAATGGCGTAATTAATACCTCGGTTGCGCGCAATCTGCTGAAGACTATCGCTACTTTTATATTCTTTATAATATTTCTTTATCTTCTCTATTTCGTAAAACGCATTGCGCGCACTTTGTTTATCGCCCTTGCTTAATAATCGTTCAGCGCGACTGTAATAGTCGGAAGCTGCACCCTGCTTTGCTTCGAGCATCTGTGCATCAACATCTATTGTAGGAAATTTTACAATACGATTGCCTTGCGATTTAACTCTTAACTCAGGAAGGCTCTTTACTTTATTTTGCCTTCTCCGTATTTCATTATACATCACATATATTCTATCCCAATTATCGCTTCGGTTTTCTTGCTTTAGCAAACTTATTTCCTGCATATCGTTTTCCTGCGCTTTCTTAAAGCCTTCTTCAAGCAACAAAATATATTTTTCCTTTTGAGGATGCTTGCGAAGTTTTTTCCATGATAAGTACACCGAACGCTCGTAGTCGCCATTGCGCAATGCCCTTTTTGCACCATTACACGACACAAGGGCACCAAAGATAAGAGTTGATATTAGTAGGTAAATTAACTGTTTCATTTGTATTCTTTTTTGAGTTTGCACTATGGGTATTTCAAATTGTAAACCAACAGAAAAAAAACCAATGAATAAAATGTGAAATATGCTTACTGTAAATCACTGCATGAGACAATATATGGGGAAGATGGTTGCTTACTATGAACCACGTCTGTGACAAAACATCAAGGCTGGCCATTGGCCAGCCTTATAACAATCTCATTGAAAGTATCGGATCAAATCCTATTACATTGCAGCTCTTTTGTTATCGCAAAACAACTATTCGTGCATTAATTCTATTTCCGTTTTCACACAACACTCGGGCAATATATACCCCTTGTTTGAGCTGGGTAACATCCATCGTGAATTGATTGGGCGACTCCTGCAATTGGTAGTTTGCAACCTGTTGTCCGCTTACATCATATACGGTGATGGTTAACATTGGTGATTTTGCATTAACCGTTACATTGATACCCGAAGGATTGGGAAACAAAATCAGTCCTGATTGATTATTGGTTTCCGACAAATGCCTCTCAATAACTCCGTTGCCTATTTCTATTAAAATGGGATTATTTTCATTGTACCATGTACCAAGCAATGCCTGGGCATTGTATGCCGCAAGCGTGTTTGTAATAGCAACACTGCGGACAGTAATAAGTTCACTCGCATTGAGTTGCTTTAAGTTTCGGCCTGAGCTTAATACATCTTTAATTACTTGGAAATAGGTCTTATAGGTTTGGTTGTCGCTACCCTGAGCACCGATAAGTTTATTAAGCCAGTACTGGGCGTTACTCCATTTGCGGTATCCGATATAGAAGGCTATCAAAATTTTCTTTCCATTATCGCTGCTGCTGTCGCCTTGCAATATGACTTCTGCTTGCAGCATGTTATTGATCAACAAATAGTATTGTGCTAAGGTATTACGCATGAGCGACTTATTCTGAGCATTGCTTGTTGCATTCATTTTTATGGTAAGCGAATCAGCTTCTACTTGTGTTGCTGGAAGGTCATCAATATTGCAGGATTGAATATTGCTTGCAGCACAACCCGCATTTGATACTAAAGCACTTTTACAATCGGGTGAGCAATTGGTGCAATTAGCATCGTAGTAAGTAAAAGCAACTTGCGAACGTATATGGTGCTCGTTACCTCCACTGCACGTGTGCGAATCGGCAAACACATTGCCTGCCTGCCTATTGGTAGTACCACATGCTTGCCCCTGATTGGGCAACGTTCCCGGGTTAAAAGGTGCTATATTCCATGCATGCTCAAACTGTAATAAATAAGTGTTACAATTTATTTGAAGCCCACGGTTGTTGCCTGTGGTGCCACAATTGCGTTGCGCTTGTGTACCAATATTCAAGTTGCTGTAAGTATTGCCTTCTACTTGGGTAGGCATCGAAGTGGTGCTCTCTGCAATATTACCAAGGCTATGTGTTGATGAAGTGGTTGCTCCGGTACCAACAAAATTGTTTTGACGCAGGTGATAGTTGCTGCTACCCACGGTATGCACGGCACAATTATAATTTGCATCATTTTTTACTTTAATATTATTGCCTTCCACATAATCAAAGCGTGAGCCGCGTGTTAACAGAGCCTTATAGCAATTGGCAAACCTGTTTCCTTTAATGTATATAACCTGATTGGCTGCGCTGCTTTGATTTATAAAAATTCCATTCGTAAGATTTGTAAAGTTATCTGTTGTTCCGGAATTGATAATTTTTAACGAGGCATCGTTGGTATAAATTCCGATACCGCGTTTTTTTATGTTTGTTCCCGAAAAGCCAAAAAATTTACAATCGGCCAGACTTATCTGCTTGGCATTGTGTACGGTCAATTGTCTTTGCGATACTATTTTACCCCCTACCGAATCCACAAGAGCTTTATCTTTTAAAAACGCATTGTTTTGAAAAATGGCATTGGTAAAGCTACAATTACTTAATGCTGTAAAATTTGTATTGGTACCCATATACGTTGATATGGTTACCCCATACAAGTTATTCAAAAATTTTGCTCCGTTAGCTGTGGCCACTACAATTACACCTCCTCCAAATCCGCCATCATTTGCTGGATACCCTTCAAATAAACGTGAATCGGGATGTGGAGCATAGGTTGTTTTGTCAACACTAACACCTTTAAACATGTCCTGCAATACTGCGCCACCGGATAGGTATGCGTATCCCTGATTGGCATTAGCATTATTAAAGGTTTGCTTAAGCGAAGCATTGCCCCATACTTCTATACCTTCCCACATTGCACTATTAAAATTATCTCCATTATTGCATAAGTAACAGGAGGCAAGGCCCTTTAAAGTAGTTTTAGGAGAGCCAGCAGTGCCGCTTATGGTTAGGCTTGCACCTTGCTCAACAATTATCTTTGTTGGCAGTTCACCGGAATTGCTTGATAAAACAGCAAAGTCAACAGTTTGGCGTGTGTCAGCAAATTCTATTTGAGCATTGGCATTTATAATAAGTTTGGCTCCGCTTTTCACACGAATGGTGCCACGCACCTTTCGTGATGTATTCCACGTTGTGGTGCCGCTATTAATTGTAAGTCCATTAATATCATACAGGGTATTCATCTGGCAATCGTTAGCTAATTTCAACATGAAATTTCCTACCGGATTGCTTTCATTGCATCCTGCTATTACAAGTCCTCCGTCATGAGATAGCACCATTCCGAAGGGATTATTTAACTCATAGGTTCCATATTCGTCTGCTAAAGCGTCTTTTGTCCACCTTATTGTATATGTTGGTGTGCTAACATCAATTTTAAAAACACGATTCATAACAAGGTTGGCATTTTTTTGGCTCCCAAGCACGTAAGCAGAATTTGAACAACGTTCAAGTACCAACGCTGGCTTAAACTCATTCCCTTCGCAGTTGCCTGCATTTATTTTTTTATTAGCCATTGTGGCTCCCGTGTTTGTATTGATTGAATAAATAGCGAGGTCGGCTATATTCTGTCCAAAAAAAGGTATCGATATGTTGTTGCAATATGGTCGTGTGGTTTGGGTCCAGTCAAAACCTGCCAGAATAATCATCTCGTTGCTGCCATTGGCTTTTTGTTCGGCTTCAAATCCTATTTGCGAAGAGTTCTCTGGTTGCGCTCCGGCTAATAAGCAAATGGAATCAGGACCATTATCCACGTATCCTGATAGTCCTGCTTCGTCCAAACTGGTTTTCCAAACCACCCCGCCAGTCAAATTAATTCGTGCATTAAAAACATTTAAGTTGGGAGTGTATGGCCAACACGATGTTGCTCCGCAAATACATGCGGTATCAAACACCTGGCCGGTGGCCAAAATACCCAGCATATTGCCTCCTGCATCATTTATGGGCCGCACACAACGCACAGCAACACGATCGTCACTATAAGCAAAGGTGGCATTCATAAAATTATATTTGCCCCAGCCAGCTGTATTTGAATGGCTTTTAAAATTAAGGTCCATATTAAAATTCAAATCTGTTTTTATTACCAACCCTCCCGCTGACTGATATTGATCGTTGTAAGTACCACACGAAAACAGGTCGCCACCAATGATCCAGCCTGCAGGAATATCATTCAAATTGAATACCCTAAGACTTAAACCGATAGGGTTAAACGTGCCAAGGCCGGTCATATTAGCGGAATTAAAATACTTGGGATAACCAGCAGCAATAGTTCCATCTTGTTTTATTCTGATTACTACCAATCCATTTTTAAACCCTACAGCTACCACATCGTTGCTACCGGGTACTGGTTGCACATCGTATAATATTCCTGCTGCACTAAGGTTATTATCATCTATTACAATTCGCCATAAATTTTTACCCTGTGCATCAACCTTTGCTGCATAGGGTTGTAACGAACCATTTATAAAAAAAGAATAACCAACTCCTACATATCCCCCATCATTGGCTTGGGTAACTCCATACAAGCATGTGGCTGCATTGCCGAGCGATGTTGTGTCACTTGCAAAAGTGCTTGTCCATTGCCTTACGGGTGGAGTTTGAGATTGCGCAATTAATATATCATTGCAACAAGAAATATACACTCCTAATATTAAAGTGTATAATCGGATGTAAGAGATTTTTTTCATCTTATGAAATTTATATTTGTTATAGCGTTTTATTGAAAGCGCATTATAAATGGCTATTTCAAAGGTACAATTATTATTCCATGTATATTTTCACAACTTTCAATTCCATTAATAAGTCTTCGGCTTGTTCTGGTTTTGTAACTTTTTAAAAAAAATTTGGTCAAGTTTAGAATACTTGTAATTAATTCGAGTTAATTCGTAATAGTTTTTGAAAACTGTAACGTTGTTCTATTTTTTATAATTCTAACAAAATCTAATCTTAATGAAAAAACTACTAAACGTAATTTTACTTTGTTTAATTTTTAACTTAAAGGTACAAGCCCAATGCACCACAACCAATGCCACTACATGTAACTGTCTTAATGGAACATCCAATTGCGATTTGTTGCCTGATATTAAAGTTAGCGAGAAACTATTATCCGACCCTATGTGGAATACCGAATACTCGCAAACTGGAAACGGTTCAAATAATGGACAGTTGCGCATTACAGTAGCCACGCCCAATATTGGACGCGGGCCTTTAACCGTTATGGCCTCTGGTGTATATGTTTGTGGTACAGATACCATTTGGAACGGTGCGCCTCCGCTATTTTGCCCCGATGGAACAAATCCAAAAAACATTATTAATCAGCGCATCTATCATAAAAATGGCAATGTAATGACTTATACTGATGATATGGCTGGCTCAATGACTTATCACAATTCACACTTACATATGCATGTAGATGACTGGGGAATATTTACACTTCGATTGCAAACCCCGGACCCCAACCCGCTTAATTGGCCCATTGTTGGCCAAGGCAGCAAAATTGCCTTTTGCCTTATGGATCTTGGCACCTGCGACTTTTATGATGGCAATTGCGTTAGTGATTTGAATGATACCCTTTTTAATGCTGATTTCCCAAATTTTGGACTTGGTGGAGGCAATTATAATTGTTCGCCTAGTATGCAGGGCATCTCTTCCGGATATGTAGATGTGTACGATCAATCGCTTGATGGAATGTATATTGACATACCTCCCGGCACTTGCAATGGCGATTATTGGATAGTGGCACAAATTGATCCGAACAACAATTTTCAGGAAGAAAACGAAAACAACAATGTGATGGCAGTGCCAATTACCCTTACCGAACAGGCCACATCAGGCACACAAGCCATTATTGTTAACAAGGGGAATCAAACACTTTGTGATGGCGAAACCACCTTGCTTTCAGCAAGTCCCGGCTTTACCTATTTGTGGAGCAATGGAGAAACCACTCAGAGCATTATCGTTTCTTCTGCAGGATCATATATGGTAACCGTTGACAACTATTGCGGTTTATCTACATCAAATCCATACACAATTAATGCGATAAGTGTTTCTGCGCCTGCCGCAAATAATGTTTCGTTTGTGGCACCGGCAACTGTTACCTTAAATGCAAGCGGAAGTGGTGATTTGCGCTGGTATAATGCGCCTACTGGTGGCACACTGCTTCACACTGGGCCAAGCTATACAACACCTGTTTTAAACAATACTGCAACCTATCATGTTGCAAACTCTACTCCTATTGTATTGCCAATAAGCTATATGCCTCCTCATGACAAAAATATAGGCATGGGAAGCTTTACTTCAGACCCAACACGTTACCTTATTTTTGATGTCCATAAAAAAATATTACTCAAATCAGTAAAAGTATATTCAAGCTTGGCCGGAAACCGAATAATACAACTTCGCGATTCAGCAGGAATAATAAAGCAATCACTTACTGTTTGGGTGGATACCGGAGAAACCAGAATCACCCTAAATATGACAATTGATGTAGGCAATTCGTATAAGCTAGGCACAGGTGGGAGTTCCAACTTTTTCAGAAGTGTGAGCGGGGTACAATACCCTTACAGCATTGCCGATGTGGTAGATATTATAGGCTCATCTAATGGAAGTGTTTTTTACTATTTCTTTTACGACTGGGAGGTAGATCCTGTTGACCCCATTTGTGAAAGTGCACGTATACCTGTAGTAGCTTCTAACCTTGCTGCCAGCATAAATGAAAACAATGCAGAAGTGCATGTGAATATATTTCCAAACCCAATTGATGATGAACTCAAAGTACAATCGGAGCATCCCATTACCGAAGTTTTAATTACCGATGCCACCGGAAAAACGCTCTCGCAAGAGTATATTCCGCTTCAACCAACGGCTACCATTGAAGCCGGTCAACTTGCTACTGGCACCTATATTGTAGTCGTGGTAACCGCACAGGGAACTTATCGCAAACTTGTTTCAAAAAGGTAATTGGGTGTTTTTTCGGCAATTGAACCATCAAATCCATTCTGCTTAAAGCAAGGTGGATTATTGACCAAATAGTTGGGTTTAGCAAGATTTCAAGTAAGCTTGTTTGTATACTAAGCTTATCAACCGCTTGTTAATTTTATTGCATAATTATACTATTTTTGCCTTTTGATAGTTTTATTTGTTTACCTTATTGAAACGATATCTTGTGTGAAACTCAATAGCAAACCTTACGTAATTGTTTTTTTAGTCCTGTTGCTAGTAAGCGCGGGCTGCTCTCGTAAGCGCAGCACGGTTGTTAGCCGCACGTATCATAATCTTCCCGCACATTACAACGGGTACTTTAATGCACGTGAAAGGACCAACGAAGTTGCAACGCGGGTTTTTGACGGACAAGCAGATAAATTTGAAAGGGTACTTGACATATACAAATTTGGCGATGCCAATGGTGCAAAAGCCAATTTTCCTGATTTGGATGAGTCTATCAAAAAAACCTCTCTGGTTATTCAACGACACTCTATTAAAATCAAAGGCAAAGAACATTGCAAATGGATTGACGAAAACTACCTCGAAGTTGGCCGTGCCCAGTTTTACAAACACGATTATTGGTCGGCTATAGAAACTTTTCAGTTTACCTCTTCTGAATTTAAAGAAAGCAACTCTCGGTTTACGGCTATGATGTGGCTTACCCTTACCTATATGCAATTGGGTAAAATGCTTGATGCAGAATATGTGCTAGACTTTTTGAATAACCAAACCAAAATGACTCGCGCACAGTTGCAGATGTTGAACCTTATTAAGGCTGATTTTAATTACAAGAAAGATGATATTCCCAATACTATAAAATTTCTTGAAGAAGCATTAAAACATACACGCAAAAAACAAGAAAAGGCGAGGTATCGTTTTATTCTTGCACAACTATATCAAAAACAAGGGGAGACCAAGAAGGCGTATGATTTGTTTGGTAAAGTAATAAAGATGAACCCATCTTATGAATTTTCTTTTAATGCAAAAATAAATCGTGCACGATCCTTTGATGCCAGTAGCGAAGGCAGCGGTAAAGTAAAAAAGCAATTGCTCAAAATGGCCAAGGATGCCAAGAATAAAGAATATCTTGATCAGATTTACTACGCCCTTGCAGGTATTGCTAAAACTGAAAATAAAGAAGAAGAAGAAATCAGCCTGTTAAAAAAATCGGTTTCGACCAGCATGGCCAATGTGAACCAAAAGGCAATCTCTTATCTGGAATTAGGAGAGATTTATTTTAGCAAAAAAAACTACCGTTATGCGCAGGCTTATTATGATAGTACCATACAGTTTCTTACAAAAGACTTTCCCGGTTACGAACAAATAGCCAACAAACAACTTACGCTGAAGCGCCTGATAGAAAACATTATGGTGATTGAGCAGGAAGATAGTTTGCAAGCTCTTGCCAAGTTAAGCAAAGAAGAACTTGAAAAATATGTAGAAGAACTAATCGAAAAAGAAAACGAAGAAGCTGAGCGTAAAAAGCAGGAAGAAGAAGCCAGAAAAGTAAAAGAACTAGAGGAGCAGAATAATGCCAACATGGCCCTTATGGAAGAAAATCAGAAACAGAACAGTGGCTTTATTCAGCCGGGAAGCGGTGGTAGCTGGTACTTTTATAATCAAAGCACTATTTCTTTTGGATTTAATGAGTTTGTAAAAAAATGGGGTAACCGGCCGCTTGAGGATAATTGGCGCAGAAAAGATAAAGAGAGTGTTGCTATTACTCAGGTTGAAGATGAAGATGAAAAAACCGACACTATTGCAAAAGTGGATATGGCTTCATTAAATAAAGCTAAAAAAGAAGCCTATCTTAAAAAAATACCACAAGGTGAAAAAGCATTGAAAGCCTCTGACGCAAAAATAGATGAGGCTTATTACAACATCGGAATTATTTATCGTGAGTCATTAAAGGAATATCCTGAATCGCGCGATAATTTTGAAAAATTATTAGTGCGTTTTCCCGAAAGCAACTACAAATTACCAACCTATTATAATTTGTATCGCCTTTATTCCGCACTGGGCGATCCTGAAAAGTCAGAGTATTATAAGAATCTTTTGCTCAACAAACATGGTGATTCTGAATTTGCTCAAATGATTTTAAACCCGGAATATTTTAATAGTAAGCAACAAAAAGCAGATATCATACGCACTTATTACGAAAACACTTACCGAGCCTATTTAAATAAGCAATATGCAGCTGTAATTGAGCGTAAGAATGAGGCAGATAGCATGTTCCCACCAAGTGCTTTAACACCGAAATTTGATTTTCTAAAAACCCTGTCGATTGGGCACTTGCGCCCGGTACGCGACTTCGAATTAAGCTTGCGCGATATTATTGCCCGATATCCTGCCGATTCGGTTAGTGGTAAAGCAAAAGAAATTCTCGATTATATTACCAAAAACAGCCTGTCACAATCTACTCAAAAGACCGAAGCCGATACCACCCAACAGGTTAAGGAAAGCGATGGAAAAATTCCGGAAGGTGACAATGAAGAAGAGGCCCAGCGCAAGATGGAAGAAGAATTGGAAGCCAAGAAAAAACTATTTTCCTTCAATGAAGATACAACGCATTATACCATGTTTGTTTTTGAAAACAGTGGTTTCAATTCCAACGAGTTTAAAATAAAGGTTTCCAATTTTAATAGTAAATATTATTCCATCAATAGTCTTCAGATTAACAGCGCTATGTTTAACAGCGATAAGCAATATGTTACCATCCGTCAATTTGGAAAAAATCAGGAGGCCATGGATTATATGAATACGCTTATGAGCAGCGAAGAAGTATTTGATGAAAACAGCAACTATGAGTATCAGCTTTTTATAATTAGCCCCGCCAACTTCAACAAACTAGTGGTAAACAAAGAGCTTGATGCCTACATCAACTTCTTTGATGAGAATTATAATCAATAATATAGGGTAAGTAGAAATTTTTGTTGGGCAAAAACTTGATTAACATTTGACTGTTGATAAACCCAAATTAATGTATACTTTTGTCACCCTTAATCCCTAAGTTGAATTTTTTAAAGATTTATAATATGTTCAATTCTAAATCAACTAATAACAAGCCGGCCGAAACGCCAAGCAACAGTATTAATATTATTGGTGCGGGCACCTCTATTGAAGGTGAAGTGCGTAGTAATGGAGATTTACGTATAGATGGAAAAATTTCAGGCTCCGTTTATAGCAAGTCGAAAGTTGTGGTAGGGCCTACCGGAATTGTAGAAGGTGATGTGCACTGTCAGAATGCCGATATTAGCGGTATTGTAAAGGGGACAAGCCATGTTTCAGATACAATTTATTTAAAGGCTACGGCTCGAATTAGCGGAGATATTGTAACCGGCAAATTAGTTGTAGAAGTTGGCGCCAACTTTACCGGAAATTGCAATATGGGGCAGGTAAAAGAAATAAACTATGCCGACACCAAAACCGAGCAAAACCGACTTGCCGAAAAAGTCGGCTAATAACTATACTCGCTATAGTGCCATTGGTCTTCAATTAGCAGCTACTATTTTTTTGCTTACCTATGGTGGTTATAAATTAGATGAGCGTCTCAATACTTCGCCTGTCTTTACCTTAATTTTTTCTATCGTTGCTGTTTTTGGCGGAATGTATTGGCTTATTAAGCAGCTGAGTTCTATCGATAAAAAGTGAAAGAATAGTATATGGTAATAGTTAGCAATGATATCCCTAATAATATCAAACACGCCCTTTGCCAACTTACTTAGATGGTAACTGTTCGCTTTATCATCAATTATATGACAATCAAAATAAAAAAACCGGCCTTTGAGCCGGTTTTTCATTTTTTAAACTCTATTATTTTATCGCAAAATGTTGAAACGAGTAATTAGGGCAACGTTTCCATCCGCTATCACACGGACAAAATAATGGCCCTGTGCTAACGAACTTGTATTTACAGTGAAGGCTGAAGTGCCTGCTCCAATATTACCTTGTGATTCAGAATATAAAATCCTTCCCATTACATCTGATATTTCTAACCTCAATGCCTTGGTTTTTGCAAGGGAGAGGTTGAGGTTAATTTCAGTATTAGCCGGATTAGGATATAGATTGTTTAAGGTAACTATACCTTGCTCATCCATTGCAGTAACGCACGTCATAGGAGTAAGTGCATTAGCAGGAAATTTATTTTCTATATCAGCAATCGTACTGATGGGCCAAATATCAATGTTTAGGAATGTTGTATCAGGACCGATAAGACAAATGGTAGGATAAGCAGAGGGGTTATACAAGTTGGCAATAGTTGAACCTCCTAATGAACCGGGCCAAGCTGGGTATGTATTAGAAGTATCGAGACCGGCTTGTAAATCAAATGAAAGGAGCGTTGCCCATGTTCCGGCAGCATCGCACTCATTACCTAGTACTGTTACATTGCCCATATTGCATCCGTACTTTTTATAAAACTGCTCTATCTTAGGCGCAGTAGCTTTACAAGGGCCGCACCAATAGGCAAAAAAATCAACTACTACATACTTGCCTTGTGAGGTGTAAGTGTACAAATCATGTACATTACCATCTTTGTCGGTAGCTGTAAAATTAGGCGCTACATCGCCAACCTGAAAATTTTGAATTTGTGCATTGGCATTAAACAAGAATCCTGCACACACCATCATAAGTAAAAATTTTTTCATATTCCTTTAAAGTTTTATGCAATTATACTAATTATATCGCCAAGGGTAGTCGCTCTTTTGAATTTTAACTTTCTTCATACCGCATAAAAATAAATTAGGTTATAAATAGAGCACTTTTGCTTCCTTCAGGTATAGGGAATTATTCACATATTTTTTCAAAACAAATTTTTGATTGTTATCAAACTTCTACATTTACATTTCTTAAACTACTTCTTTATGAATAAACTATTCCCAGTGCTTTTACTTTTCATATTTGTGCAAAATATTTTTGCGCAAAAAACAAAGCCCGAAAAATTTCCGGAGCCAACCTCTGCCACTAACCGAATGGCAGCGCACAAGCAGCGCACGTTACTCGATAGCACTTCGCTATTAAATAATATTCCATTTAAAAATATAGGACCAACCATTATGAGTGGGCGTGTGGTAGATATTGATGTAAACCCCTCAGATCCAACTATTTTTTATGTGGCTTATGCAAGCGGAGGACTTTGGAAAACCGAAAATAACGGTCATAGCTTCACCCCTTTGTTCGATAATGAAATAGTAATGACCATTGGCGATATTGCAGTTGACTGGAAACATAAGGAAATAATTTATGTAGCCACGGGCGAAAGTAATTCATCCCGTTCTTCGTATTCCGGTACGGGCGTATACAGTAGCCGTGACAAAGGCAAAACATGGCAACACCTGGGTCTGGCCGAATCGCAACATATAGGCAGGGTGTTAGTGCATCCTTCAAATCCAGAAGTACTATGGGTAGCCGTTATTGGACATTTATACACCTCCAATAACGAACGTGGTTTATACAAAACTACCGATGGTGGAAAAACATGGAGGCAAACTCTTTTTATAAATAATGAAACCGGTGTAATAGATGCATGTATAGACCCTGCAAACCCGGAGGTATTGTATGCTGCTGCATGGCAACGAGCACGCAAAGCATGGAACTTTTCCGAATCTGGCAATGGTTCGGGCATATACAAATCGGTAGATGGCGGCAATACATGGTCGCTGCTGAGCACTGCAACAAGTGGCTTTCCACAAAATGATGGCGTTGGCAGAATAGGTCTGGCCATTAGCAAGCAAAATAGCAAGTTGCTCTATGCATTGCTCGATAATCAAAACAGAAAACCTAAAGATGCTGCTAAAGACACACTACCTATATTGAGCAAAGACGATTTACGCAAAATGAGCGATGCACAATTTATTGCCGCAGATGATAAACTCATTACGCGATATTTAGATAAATACGATTTCCCAAATAAGTATTCAGCATCAGGGATAAAGAAACTGGTGGAGCAAAAAAAAATAACCCCGGTTGCCCTGGTTGATTTTCTGGAAGATGCTAATAATAACCTTTTTGATACAGAGGTAATAGGAGGCGAAGTTTATAAGAGTACCGATGGTGGCGCAACCTGGAAAAAGCAAAACACTAAAGACCTTGAGCAATTTTATTTCACTTATGGGTATTATTTCGGGCAAATATCTGTTGATCCTTCTAATGATAGCAGCTTATACCTTTCAGGTTATAATGTGCTTAACTCTGCTGACGGGGGTAAGACGTTTACACGAATTGCTGCAGATAATGTACATGCCGATTTTCATGTTTGTTACAGTAACCCTATACGTAGTGGACATTTAATTTTGGGTAATGATGGTGGTATTAATATTTCGTACGATGGTGGTAAAACATTTACTCATTGCAACAGCCCAGCGGTTGGGCAATTCTATTCGGTTAATTTTGATTATGCCCAACCCTTCAATGTATATGGAGGGTTGCAGGATAATGGCGTTTGGCAATGGAAACAATCGGGAGGAAACTATGCCATTAGGGATAACAATGGTATTCCTTCTAAATTCCTGATGGGAGGCGATGGTATGCAAGTGCAAATTGATAAGCGCGATAATAACACGGTATATACCGGATATCAATTTGGCAATTACTACCGTATTGACATGAATAAAGAGGACGAAAAATATATTACCCCTCAGATAGAACTTGGCGAAAAACCGTTGCGATGGAATTGGCAATCGCCCATATTAATATCTCCACATAATCAGGATATAATTTATATGGGAGCAAATAAAATATATCGTAGCATGAATAAAGGTGATGATTGGCAATGTATAAGTGGCGACCTCACCAATGGTGCACGGCCGGGCGATGTGCCCTATGGAACACTTACCAGTATTGACGAATCGATTTTGCGTTTTGGCTGGTTAGTTGCCGGAAGCGATGATGGGTTGGTACATCTATCCAAAGATGGAGGTGTAAGCTGGCAGAATATTTCGCGAGGACTACCAGAAAAAATGTGGGTTTCGCGTGTGCAGACAAGCAAACATAAGTTGGAGCGCATTTATTTGGCTCTTTCTGGTTACCGATGGGATAAGTTTGATGCGCTGCTGTATAAAAGCAATGATGGCGGACAAACATGGATACAGCTTGGCAAGGACCTTCCTCTTGAACCTATCAATGTAATTCGTGAAGACCCTGCAAACGAAAATATTTTGTACGTAGGCACCGATCATGGACTGTACATTACGTTAAATGGTGGACAATCGTTTATGCGCTGGAGTAAAGATATACCGGCTGTGCCTGTGCATGATATAGCTGTGCATCCACGCGACAAAAAGATACTGGCAGGTACACATGGCCGCAGCGTATATATGGCAGATGTTAGCCTGGTACAGCAATTATTCGATTCTTTATTAAAAAAAGAATTTCACTTGTTTGAAGCCATGGCTCCTCGCCATAGCGACTATTGGGGAAAACGATTCAGTATATACGATGAACCAAATGTGCCTTCGTTTCAGGTTCCCTATTATTGTTCTTCTACATATATAGTAACCGTTACATTATTAACGGAAGACGAAAAAATAATATTACGCACCCTAAAAGATTCTTCTGAGGCCGGTATTAATTTTTTAAACTTTAATTTACAAACCGATACCACGCAAAAGTCTAACTATAGCACCTGGTTAAATCGAGATAAAAAAGAAACCGATGAAAAAATTATTATCAAGCCAGCCGATGATGGCAATATATATTTGCTTCCCGGAAAATATAAATTGAAATTTGCCACCCGCAATGGCAGCACATACGTTAAGGATTTTGAAATAAAGGCAAAAGAAAAAAGAGAACGTGGCCAGTAACTACTTTATATTTAGAAATTATTTAATCCAAAAAAAAAATGAATACAAAAGTTCTTGTTTTGATTGTAACATGGTTATTGCATGTAACTAATGGACTTGCACAACCTGGTTGCACCGACCCGCAGGCAAACAATTATAATTCTGCGGCAACTATCAACGATGGTTCGTGTACTTACAACGCAACAACGCTGCCCTATTATACCAAAACTCCGCTTGCTACGCCCTTGCTGGATGAAAGCAGTGGTATTGAAAAAGCAAAAAACAAAATATGGACTTTTAATGATTCAGGAGGTGGCAATAAACTCTATCGCCTCGACACCGTTACAGGGGCTGTAGTTCAAACCATCACTGTAACCAATGCTACAAATGTAGATTGGGAGGATATGGCTGTTTCTACCAAGCACATTTATATTGGCGATATTGGAAATAATAACGGAAGCAGAACAAACCTTAGGGTTTATAAAATACCTCTAAGCAAAATAAAAGACACTACTACGGTAGTTACTGCTTCAATAATAAACTATGTGTATGAAGACCAAACAGATTTTACATCAAAGCCTGATAATAATAATTATGACTGCGAAGCTTTGGTTTTTTATAACGATTCGCTGCATCTGTTTTCGAAAAACTGGGTAGACAAGCAGACTAAACACTATGTGCTTAGTGCCATTCCCGGTAACCGTGTTGCCAAAATTCGCGAAACTTTAAATGCTGGCTATCTGATTACCGGTGCCGATATAAGTGCAAAATCTGTGCTTACGCTTATTGGTTATGATAACACGGGTATAGCACCCGTAAGCATGTGGATGTGTTTCGACTTTCGCAATGGTTTTTTCTTTAACGGAAATAAACGCAAATTTAATGTGGACAATGCATTGTCAATGGGTCAGGTAGAAGCAGTGCAAATAAATGATAATGGGGCCGGCTATATAACCAATGAACGGTTTACCCAATTTATTTTTAATGTACCTCCACGATTATATGGATATTCTCTTAAGCCCTATTTGCCCTCGGTTTATACTCGTGAGGTAATTCAGGCTCCAACTCCTGCGTGTACTATTACAGTTACTCAGGCCGGAGATATACTATATTTTGAAAACGCCTCGTGCCTTAATGCCAATGCTACCATCGAAATTTATAACCGGCTAGGTCAAATGATTTTGTATAAGCAAATTAGTGCAAACACCCCGGTGGCTATTCCTTCATCAGATGTCCTTTTGTTTTATGCGATTAAAAATGCTGGGAGTGTTCAAACTGGAAAAATTATTTTATTGAACTGATGCAAATTTTGCGCTTGGGTTGTTTTGAATTTCTTTGCATAAAAAGTGCTTTGCCATTAATTGAATAATGAAAATAGCGGTAAATACCCGGTTGTTACTTACAGGGAAAATGGATGGCATAGGTAAATTCACCTATGAAAGTTTCCGGCTATTGGTAGCTCAACATCCCGATGTTCACTTCTATTTTCTTTACGACCGCAAATCAGGAATTGAAAAAATTGAATCGAAAAATGTGACACACATTTTTCTTGACCCTGTAACACGACATCCATGGTTATTGCAATGGTGGTTAAATTTTTCGGTAAGACGCTGGCTGGCGAAGCATAAAATTGATTTATTTGTAAGCCCCGATGGTTGGCTACCCAACAAGTCCATATGCAAAACGCTAACCGTTATACATGATATAAATTTTTATCACTACCCTCAAAAACTACGTTGGGGCTGGGGAGCGTGGTATAATCGGAAGTTTAAAGAATATGCCCATCAGGCTACCCGCGTGGCATCGGTTTCTGAATTTAGCAAAAGCGACATTGCAAGCGCTTACAATATTTCGCTGCAAAAAATTGATGTGGTATATAACGGTGCCGATATACGATTTGCTCCCATAAGCGATTCTGATAAAGCCAAAATTAAACAACAATATAGCCAGGGCGAAGATTATTTCTTCTTTATTGGCAGCCTGTATGAACGAAAAAATATTGCTCGCATGTTACTTGCTTTTGATGCATTCAAAAAGCAAAGTAAACATCCACTAAAATTTGTTATTGCAGGCCGCGCCATTTGGTGGAGTAATGAAACTAAGGATTTATACGAATCGCTACAATATAAACAGGATGTGATTTTTACCAACCGTGTTACCAATGAGGAGCTTTACAAACTTATGGCAAGTGCACATGCGCTTGTATATGCATCGCTGTTCGAAGGATTTGGAATCCCCATTGTAGAAGCTATGCAATGCCATATTCCTGTAATTACAAGCAATGTGAGTAGCATGCCAGAGATAGCAGGTGATGCTGCTTTACTTGTAGACCCAACCAATACAAATGAAATTACAGTTGCCATGGAAACGTTGGCTTCCAATAGCACTGTACGCAATAAATTAATAGAAGCAGGAGCCGCCCGTGCAGCATTATTTACATGGCAACGTACAGCAACGTTGCTGTGGGAGTCGATACAAAAAACGATGCGTTAATTGACCACCACTATTTTTTGCTGACCATGTTTTTTCCCTTCTGCATTTTGAATCTCAACCATATATGCTCCGTTAGTCAGCGAAATGGGAATCTGCTGTTTACTTACTGCTTCGAGCTGGGCGCGGTGTATTCTTTGTCCCGTCATGTTATAAATATTGATAACCGAACCGGTTGTCAAAGGCAATTGGCTTGCTATAGTTAGCATATTGCCCGAATAAAAAATAGTGGCTCCACCTAGACTAGTCTCATTAATTGAGTTGGCATTGGATACCGCAAACGAAACAGTAGATAGTGTTGGAACAATTCCTGGTGAGCATGGCCATGGCAAAGCTCCGGCTGTGGAGGTAAGGTTAAAAGTATATGTACCAGCTTGCAGCTTACCTATCGAAAAGGTATCTATATCATTACAAATAACCGCCAACATACCAATACAATGGTGTGTTATTGCATAAACGCTATT
>JADKDR010000003.1 GCA_016714535.1 Bacteroidota bacterium | reverse complement strand
GACCCGTATCAATAGTGGCCATCACGTTTGATTACTTATTCTTAGAAAGGTACTTATGCATTATGTCCTTATTAAAAACATTGGCATGCAAAATATTCAGATATTTTCTCGGTAGGAATAGTTACTGCCTGTGGAGTGGGCATTACTTAAATCCACAATGCTTTAAAGCGTAGTGTAGCCATTGTTCGTATTTCTTTTATTTTTCGGGCACGAAGGTGTATTATTTAGGGTGCATAATCAAAAAAAAAGTATTTTTTTATCAAACAACTGTTAAAAATGGGGGTATGGCTGAAAATTTTGATATTTATTAATAATGAAAGGATTTGTTATTCATCACAAATCATCATTGAATAGTCCAAGCCATATCGGCATTTATACCGATAATCTCTATCGATAGTTTTCGTGGTCAGTCAAATAGTATGAATGCTTTATTTCAAAATACCCTTTGCTTCATGCTTGAGAAAGAAGAAATTCCTTACTATTAAAAGAAAAGGGAACAGCTTTTGTGCTTGATTTGTTTTCGCAAACAATTTGACAGCGACCCCGACCTATGAATAATTTTTTGATTGGTGCAGGAGTTAGGAATAGGTCACAAGAAATATACAAAAGACCAAACAAGATCTGATGCATATTGCTACATGCAAGCTCATGAGCCATTAAGTGGATATTATGAACTAGAGGGTGCTGATGGTGAGGGATACCATATTGAAATTGCTAAAGCAATTACCCAAATTAAGTCTAAGGACAGGATGCTGTTAAAGAATAGCGTGATCAATATTTTGAAGAGATGGGGTTTACACTTTGTAATTAACGCAAGACTACCGTTTACTAACCCCGATCCGTTTGCGGAGGCCAATATAATCCTTGGTATTTTTTGTTGCGTTGGCCTTTAACATTTAGCACTGCCTTCACTCAAATGAAAAGTAGGTTTTTCCATTGCTATCCGAAGTTTTCTGGTCCTTGATATTTGCCTTTTACATTATAGTTGGTTTACTCACGCTGTCTTCCCTAAGCTCAACAATTACAGCCTTACCGGACGGTTGATAGAGTCGGTTATGTAATTTCGCATTCGGCCAAAAAGGAATTTTGCAACGGTAATTGCTACAACGCAACAAGCAGCCAGCCATTGAAATGTTGGCGCGATTTCCATCTTGGATAAATAATTTAAGCGATAAAAGTAGAAAAATTCATCGAATATAAAGAACAAGTTTTAAATGTTTAACTACTTGTTTGCCGCCTAAATAATTAAAAAATGAAATATGAGATTTTTAAACTTTTAACCTTAATGTTAGCTATGAGTATGTAGTAGATGCCATGAAGGCCAAAAATCACAGAACCGATTGTAGAATTAACTACAGACTACGGTAAATCAAAATCAAATTGTACAATGAAACACTAAACATCGTGACAATTTTTTATAACTTGCCAAGGAAGGATTTACGATGGAACCTTGTTTCATCGCGTAATTAAAGGATTTTGTGATTCAAGGTGGTGACCTAAGAAGGTAAAACAGCAGGACCAAGCGATATGCTTGGCAGTGGCGATGTTGGTTACACTATTCCTGCAGAGTTTAGCAAAAATCTGATACATAAAAAGGCGCGTTATGCAGCACGCACAAATAATCCCGAGAAAGCTTGAGTGGCTGTCAATTTTATATTGTACAAGGCAAAACGATGACCGATGCAGAAATTGGCATGATGGAGCATAAAAAGGCATTAAATATACTGAAGAACAAAAACAAGCTTACAAAACTTTAGGAGGCACAGCATTCCTTGATCAGAATACACGGTATATGGAGAAGTTATTGAAGGTCTGGAAGTATTAGGACAAAATAGCTATGGTGCAAACTGCCCCATATGACCGCCCAACTAAAGATGAAAATGATAGTTAAGGTTTCAGATTACCACCTACAAGTCTTATTTATAAGGGCGCAAATGCTAACCATTTGCGCCTTTTAGTGTTCATTAGTTTTGGCCAACGTAAAATATTACAGCAACATTCTCGATGAATACCATATACATTTGCCGCCTTGTATAGATAGAATTACTTTTTAATATTAATATTCGATAAATAGCACCTTCTGGCATGTCGTCATTCAGTACAAACAAGTTAACCGCAGCCGGAGTGCTTATTACCTTAGGCATTATTTTCGGAGACATTGGAACTTCACCCATTTATGTAATGTCTGCAATACTTGCCGGTCGCGAACTAAGCCGAACTAGTATTAGGCGGGCTTTCATGCGTCTTTTGACCCCTCATTAGCATTACCACATTCAAGTATGTTTCTTACCCTTAATAATGATAATAAAGGAGAGGGTGGAATATTTGCGCTTTATGCTTTGCTACGTAGATTTAAAATCAAATGGGTAATATTTCCTGCTATTATAGGTTGTGCGACCTTAATTGCTGATGGATTTATTACACCGCCCATTTCTATATGTTCGGCTGTCGAAGGCTTGCGCATCATAAACCCTGACATCGTATCGGTAGTGCCCATCGTTATCGTTATATTGATTATTCTATTCCTATTTCAGCAATTTTGGTACTAAAGTAGTTGGGCAATTTTTTTGGACCCATCATGACCTTGTGGTTTATCATGATTGGCACATTGGGCGTAATGCAAATAGTAAAGAACACCGAAGTGCTTACCGCGTTAAACCCTATTGGGCTATACATTTACTTTGAGTACCCCTCAGGTTTCTGGATTTTGGGAGCTGTATTTTTTATACTACTGGTGCCGAGGCACTTTACTCCGACCCGGTCATTGCGGCAAACACAACTATTCGTCTTGCATGGTCAAAGTGTATTGATTGCCCTGCTATTGAACTATTTTGGTAAGGGCCTATCTTCTCCAATTGCATTGATCAAGATTGTGCTGTAGGTGTACCATTTTATGATATCATGCCCAAATGGTTTTACCATTTGGTGTGTACTAACACTTTGCTACCATCATTGCCTCACAGGCACAATTACCGGCTGCTTTACCTTGGTTAACGAGGCCAAGAAACTACGATTATTGCCTAATCTGAAAGTTAATTATCCAACCATGCAGCGTGGGCAAATTTATATTCCATTTATAAACTGGGTGTTGTTGGCGGTTGTGTTACGGTGGTGCTAATTTTTCAAAAGCCTCTACCATGGAAGCCGCTTATACTTTGCAATAACCATTGATATGATTATGACCACCTCTTTGCTTATAAGCCTGTTTGTTATTAAAAGATTAACCGCATTGCCCTGCTCAGCTTTGCACTTTTTATTGGGTTTATTGAGTTTTCTTTTTCATTTCCAATCTTGATAAATTCTCTCACGGTGGGTGGTTTACATTTTTATTTTAATTGGATTATTTATCGTAATGTGGATATTTTACGAGGCACGTAAACTTCTAAAAGCATACGGATTTCGTCAGCATTGAAGATTATATACAACCCTTAAAGACCTGATGAATGATGATAGCATTCCCAAAGAGGCTACCAATTTGGTGTATTTAAGTATGACCCGGACAATAAAAATCAAATCGACTCAAACATTATTTATTCCATATTTCGTAAACGGCCAAAACGTGCCGATATCTATTGGTTTGTGCATGTTAATATTACCAATGAGCCCTATGGTGCAAATTACTCGGTCGCTACCATTATACCACAGCGATGTTTTTGTGGCAACTAATTTCGGATTTAAGTTGAACACAAGGTAAACCTGATGTTTAATAAAATTGTAAACGAGATGGTAGAAAACGGGGAGGTGGATGAGCTGTCACACTACCCTTCGTTGCGCAAGCATATTATGCCAATGATTTTAAATTTATTTTACTAAATACACGTGTTGCCATAGATGACGACCTTACACCCTTCGATTTATTTATAGTAAGGGATATCGTATAATTAAAACCATCAGTTTATCTACTGCCGAAGATTTTGGACTCGAAATTTCGAATGTGGAAGAAGAGTTGGTACCTATCAGAATTAAGGAGCAAGTGGATATTGACCTGGAGCGGAAAAAGGGGTTAAATAATTACTGCTATTATTTTGCTTTTATAAATTTCTTGGTTTTAATAGCTTGCCTGGCATCCACATTACTATCAATGAGATATACAGTCACTGTATAAAAGCCATATTGCCATGGGCCGGTTTGTAAGGTTGCCACATACCTGTCGGTTACTCCAAAATAATCGCCATACATCTGATGGCCAAACAAATCATTAATACCACTAATACCTGCGAGGGATTTTTTACCACAATCTCCAAGCGCAGTTCATCAATGGTGATATTAGGAAGCAAATCAAAATCGTATGGCTCGCAAGGTCCATCAACATAGTTGCTTAGGTGATAAGCAAAGAGTGCTATTTGGGGTTACGAATGTTTTTCATCACATCCACATACGGGATCATACTCGGGACAATTACAGCAAGTAAAAGGGATTGTCTATTTGGAGCGTGTCCTTGCATGGTATAGTTGTAAACTGGGCCAACGATTGAAAGCCCAACATTACAAACAGAATAGCATAGAGAATTCGCATTGAAAAAAGAAAATTAACTTACCAACTTGGCTTTTAGGTAATCCCGATTTAGTCGTGCAATATTAGTTACCGAAATTTGTTTGGGGCATTCGGCTTCGCATGCTTCGGTATTAGTACAATTGCCAAATCCTTCGGCATCCATGGTTTCAACCATGCTAATCACACGTTCATGTCGTTCTCGCTGTCCTTGCGGCAGCAAGGAATATTGCGAAACATTTGCGCTCACAAATAACATGGCCGAAGAGTTTTTGCAAGCGGCAACACATGCACCACAACCGATACACTCTGCTGCGCTAAAAGCGAGGTCGGCATTTTCTTTTGACACCGGAATAGCATTAGCATCCGGCACCGAACCGGTATTTACCGAGATGTAGCCCCCTGCTTGCTGAATGCGGTCGAACGCACTGCGATCTACCACCAAATCCTTAATTACAGGGAATGATGTTGCACGCCATGGTTCTATGGTAAGCGAATCGCCATCTTTAAACGAACGCATATGCAACTGACAAGCAGTAACTCCCTTTAACGGACCATGTGCACGACCATTTATCATTAGGCCACACATACCGCATATACCCTCACGACAATCGTGATCAAATGCAATAGGATCTTTACCTTGCTTTATCAGCATTTCATTGGTAATATCGAGCATTTCGAGAAACGACATATCCGCACTAACATTCTCTACCTGATATGTTTCAAAATTTCCCTGACTACCTGCAGTTCGCTGTCTCCATACTTTCAACGTAATTTTCATAACCGAAAAATTTTAATAAATTTTGCCTTGCAATGTTACATAACAATTCACTATTGCCAAAGTTTTTTAGAACTAAATACCTTGCGTACAATTGACTCGGTAATAAAACTTTGTTTAATAAAACGGCTAAAAACTAGGCTTAGTATCAAAAATAACAGCAATTGTAAACATGCTAAAAGCAAATCAATTGGACGTCACGGCTGTTGAGGTCATATCGATTTTTAAATCGGGTACGTGACTACGTGTATTGTTTTATAGGTTTATGTTGTTTCAATCATATTAAAGACTCCACTTATTAACGTACATCACCAGATAAAAAAAGTCACCTTGCAACATAACAGCAAATTACAGCTAGTGCTAAGTTGAAGCTAAATATGCTTTTGCTATTTGCAAAAGATGATTTCTTGTTTGTGCTTTATTTTTTACTGTAAACTATATACGCTTAAAAAATACTGGCATGATTGGTTGTTAGGTGCATTATTCAATAACAATAGAACGCATTAATATAAATTCAGCTCTAGTGTTTTATTAGCAAAGCATATTCCATCGGCATGAACTTATCCCCGCAGGTTGCACCTCAGCAGAGCCTGATTCCGTTTCAGTTCATGTTTGCAATTTTCAATCTCAAAAACTATATTTACAAACTGCTAAATTTTCCAGCCACATTCACTTGTTTGCTGAAATTAAAAAAGCGAGCATTGCTGCTCGCTTTCGCTAGTACTCAGGGGACTTGAACCCGCACGCCTGTTGAGGGCACAGGATTTTAAGTCCTGCGTGTCTACCAGTTCCACCACCCAGGCAAATGCCTTTATGGAAACAAAAAAAGTTATTAGGCAAGCTAATAACTTTTGAAGTGGAGCGGAAGACCGGGCTCGAACCGGCCACCTCGACCTTGGCAAGGTCGCGCTCTACCAAATGAGCTACTTCCGCTTGAAACGACAAGAACTATTTTCTAAATCGGGCTGCAAAAATAATTATTTTATTCCTACAAAATTTTTTTTTCAAAAAGTTAGCACATGCCTGTCTTTACAGTTTATTGTCCTATAAAATGGCTTTATGCTGAAGTTACTATGATATTGGCTATCTTTATTTCAAACTATTTACCGTTGGTTGTGAAATGTGCATTATACTTGCATCGTACTCTCAGATTTAAAAAATATATCGAAATGAAAAAAATTCTGTTTGTTGGGGTCTTTGCTCTTTTAAACCAGTTAACTATGGCACAATTAAAACCACTAAAATTTCCATTTTTAAAAATGGCAGCTACTTTATGCTCAAGGAAGGAGAAGTTAAAGTAAAAACAACCAATTCCTGATGGATATTCCAGAGCGCGCACCATGGGCACCTTTTGGATAAACCAGGTAATGACAATCGTGTAAAAATGATTTCGCTGCGTGATGATACCGTAAAGAAAAGCGCTATCATTGAAAGTACCAGCGACATGCTTAAAGCCAGTATAGGTAAAAATGTAACCTTACGCTATATGCATAGTAAGGAGATGCCAATACGCGAAATAAGCGGACAATTGATGTCGTTTAACCAAACTACAGGGGCTGTCAAATTGAAGGGAGGCGATAACAAAATAAACCTTTTGCAAACCGCCACTAACCTGATTGAAGTAACCAGCGATATTATAAGTGAGAAATTCAGCGCTGATAGCGTATATCGAATGATGCGAGGGTATCACTAACAAAAAATAACGACACGAAAGTAAATTACTTGGCCATGCAAACGGGAATGAACGGCAACCTCAGTATGTATTGAAACTGATAAACGATAAAGAGGCGCGTCTTGAAATGAAGGCTCTGATTGAAAATTTTTCGGAAGAAATTAAAGATGCCGATGTAAACTTAGTAGTTGGCAGCCCGCAAATGCGCTATGGCCTTGCACTCGATCCGCTTTACCAATAATTATCTCACCAATGTATACCAACCTCAATATGGTAACGCAAACAATTATATGTTTCAAAATGCCGCGCCTGCTATGGCTGCTAAAGGCATGGTTGCAGAAGCCGATGCCAGTGTTGTTGGTGGTGGGGAAGCATATAGTACCGAAGGCGAGAAAAACAGCGATCTCTATTTTTACCGCACCGGAAATATTGACTTACCAAAAACTCAAAAAGCATTATTTATCTTGCTTCGCAAAATGTGGATTACTGTATATTTATGATGCTTAGGTTATATGACCATGTAAATTATTGCAACACGTGTAACATTTACAATGATCCTAACCAAAAGTTTGAAGTTTATCATTCGGTAAAGTTTAAAAACAGCACTCCCGCCCCTATTACTACCGCACCGATATTTGTAGTTAGTCAGTTAGAAGACCCATTGGCGCAGGACGAAATTTCGTACACACCAGTTGGCAGCGAAGCCAGAGTAAAACTTTCTAAAGCAATTGATGTTGAATTAAAGAATACGGAAGAAGAAGTATCGCGCGAAGAAAATGCCAAGCGAATAAACAAAACGGTATATACGAAAGTGATTTTAAAGGGCACCATTAATGTTGCCAATTTTCAGGATAAAAAGATTACCTTAAACTTGAGCAAGAGTGTGCAAGGCGAAGTTACCGCAAGCGATGGAGGGAAAATAACAAAAGTACGCAGCGGATATCAGGGAGCATTAAATCCAAATTCTGAAATTAAGTGGGATATAAACATTGGAGTTAATGAAAAGAAAGCCATTACCTACACCTATGAGGTTTGGCTTCAGGTTTATTAATTTGAGTAAAAATATTTTAAGGGGCAACAAAATGTTGCGCTGCTTTTTTTTTGCAATAATGAGATTTCGAAACCCTTGGCAATTAATGTATTAAACAATGCAAACAGGCTTTGCGCAATCCATAATTAGCCGTATGTTAACAAGGACAGATTTTACACTTTCAGAAAATAAAGTACGTTTGCAATCCTTAAAACAATAAATAAATTTTATTCAAATGATGTGTTTCAAAAAAAGTAAGGGCATTGCTACTAGTTGCAATTTTTAGCACCGCCACCATGGTACGCGCAGACGAAGGATGTGGGTATTATCGTTTTTAAAATCTGAATGAGGCCGACATGCAGGCCAAAGGATGCAAGTTGACGGCTGATCAAATATACAGCATCAACAATTCTTCGCTTAAGGATGCTATTTGTCACCTGGGTGATTTTGTACCAGTGAATTAATTTCGGATCAGGTTTATTGCAACCAATCATCATTGTGGCTTTGGTGCCATACAGGATCATAGCACAGTGGAAAACGACTACATCACCAATGGTTTTTAGGCTATGAAAAAGGAAGATGAACTGCCTAATGAAGGCCTGTGGGTTCGTTTTCTGGTACGTTCCGGAAGTGTTACTTCCAAAGTAAAGAACAACTAAGCGACACCATGACCGAAGCTCAACGGACAGCCGCATTGCCAAAAATTTATGAAGCCATAAAGAAAGAAGCTACCAAGGATACCTGGTATGAAGCGGATGTACGCAGCTTTATAAAGATAACGAGTATTATTTGTTTATCTATGAAAAGTTTGAAGACGTGCGCTTAGTAGGAGCCCCACCTCGCAGTATTGGCGAGTTTGGTGGCGATACCGACAACTGGATGTGGTCTCGTCATACAGGCGACTTCCAGTATTTTCCGCATTTATTGCGACAAAGATGGCAAGCCTGCCAAATACAGCAAAGACAATGTGCCTTACAAACCCAAACATTTTTTACCGGTAAATATTTCAGGAATTAAAGAGGGCGATTTTAGTATGATACTTGGATATCCCGGTCGTACCGATCGTTACCTTACTTCGGAAGGCGTTGCGGTTGCTGTTGATCAGGTAAACCCTGCCATTGTAAAAATCAGAACCGAAAAATTAGATATCATAAAAGATGGAATGAATAAAGATAAAAAGGTGGCAATTCAATATGCAAGTAAGTACAAGCAATCAAGCAATTATTGGAAATATTTTATTGGGCAAACCAAACAATTAAAGCGCATGCGAGTATTTGATCAGAAACTGGAACAGGAAAACAGTTTGCATCCTGGTATAGTGCCGATGCAACCTGAAACAAAAATATGGCAATGCTATACCATCAATCAATGCGGCTTATAACGACCAACGTGCTATAAACCTAAATAGCACCTACCTGCGCGAAGCTGTATTGCAAGGTTCAGAAATTACTACGTATTCCTATTCGTTTAGCTCGCTCGAAAAAGTGCTTGACAATAAAGAATCGAAGCCGGAAGATATTAAGAAAGTAGTAGATGGTCTTAAAGAAGGAGCAAAAGACTATTTTAAAGACTACAATGCAGCGTTAGATCAAAAATTGTAGGCGGGGTTAATGAAAATGTACTACGATGATGTGCCCAAAGATCAGCTGCCGGCCGGTTTTACAGCATTGGTAGAAAAGGAAAGGTGACTTGATGAAATTGCTGAAGAGATTTTTGAAAAGTCTATTTTTGATAATGAAGATAAAGTAATGGCATTTTTGGAAAGTCCATCTTCTAAAAAACTAAAAAAAGATCCTGCCTACAAGCTCTCATCTGAAATTATGAACCACATGATGCTTAAAATACGCCCTGCTTCTATGGCTATCAACAACAAATTGAATGGCGGCTATCGCAGCTGGGTGGCTGGTTTACGCGAAATGAACCCCGAAAAAAAGTTTTATCCTGATGCAAATAGCACCATGCGCCTTACCTACGGCAAGATAATAACCTACGACCCTATGGATGCAGTAAAATATTCTCCATTTACAACACTTGATGGTCTTATTGAAAAAATGGACAACAGCAACGAAGAGTTTATTGTTCCTGACAAACTATATCAACTTTGGAAAGATAAAGACTATGGTCAATATGGAGAAAACGGGCAGTTGAAAGTTGCTTTTATTACCGACAATGATATAACAGGCGGCAATAGCGGGAAGCGGAGTTGTAAATGCTTCGGCGAATTAATAGGCCTTGCCTTTGATGGTAACTGGGAAGCAATGAGTGGCGATATTAAGTTTGATGAGAAGTACAAGCGTTGTATTAATGTGGATATACGCTATGTGCTTTTCGTGATTGATAAATATGCCGGTGCATCAAATCTTATAAAAGAAATGAAACTGGTTAAATAAAATCAGGGAGTAAATGTAAAATAGAGCGCACAAAAATTTGTGCGCTTTTTTTATGTGCACAAATTTGTTTCAGTTTATAGCTTATCGCCAAACTCTTTATCTGCTCTTTAGGATAAATGAGATTCCAATTATTAAAGCTAAAGAAACAGCCATAATGCTTCCCATAGTAATATAATCGTCTTTAGTAAGCACGCCCTTTTTACCTTTGAAAATAAAAAATGAAAGCATTGTTCCGGCAATTACCGATATGGTTATGATTGTAATTCTTCGCTTATCTGACATTGAGAATATATTTGCAACAAAAGTAGAACTAAAAACCAATTGTGATAAAGCTATAAATATCTATTGCGAATTTATCAACCAAAACATAAACATAAAAAAGTCAAATTAAAAACAAAGCCCCGTTAAAAACGGGGCTCATTTTTTTTTGGAATTTTAGGAATACTCCGAAACCTTACGGGGTTTCTTTTTATAATGGTGGCAATCTTACATGATTGCTCTTGTGGTGCAAGCCTTACGGGGCTTGTCTTTTTGGTGTGCGAGCCTTACGGGGCGCGTCTTTTTGGTGTGCAAGCCTTACGGGGCTTGTCTTTTGGTGTGCGAGCCTTACGGGGCGCGTCTTTTTATGGTATCGAAACCTTACGGGGTTACGTTTGTATTACTACCTTAGTCTTACGGGACCTTCGGTTTTTTTAATTCAAGCAATCTTACAGGACTGCTCACGTTGCCGGAATTTTATTTCCGTATGGTATTGCTTTTATCTATCAGCTTGTAGTTTAATTATATGTCTTACGCACAAAGATCTGCTTAATTGTTCCTACCTTCTCTTTTAACCTCAATTTTACAATTCGTTGACTTCCTTTTTATTCAACCATAACCCTGCTATCAGCATCATTATGTTTACTACTATTATTACAATCAGCAACATGGTTCGTTTATTTTTTTTCTATTAAGTAACGTTTTCAATTCATATGCCACCATCCTTTGAGATCCTGATTTTTCATTTTAAATTCCTTTTGCGAATCTCATTGATGTCATTGAACGATGCAAAGATGCATCGCAAACACAGCAGAGAAAAGATGGTAATCATGTGTTTTTTAAAATAAGGGAAAACCCTTGTTTGATCATAACCTTCAACTTACTTAAATAAGTATACACTTAAGAACGGCTCCATTTGTTGAACTTTAAGCATTTGAATTCCTTTTATAGTGACACCATTTTTTATCTGGCATTTGCGTAAATCAATTAAAGAGAAAACATTAGGGGGAGCAATTAATTGATTGAACAATTTCGAAAAGGGAAAGCCTGTTTAATCGGACCAGCAATTTTTCAAAAAAAAATAAACAATTAAAAAATCACTTTTGCTGATTTCAACTTTCAAAGGTGAAATCGTAAAGTGCTAGTTTATTCCTATTTGAACAGCCTACTTATGGCAATAATGGCATTTATTGGCAAAGTGCTCTCTTATCTATAAAAACAAAAGATAAAATCTACCAGCCTAAAAATCATTAATAACAATGACTTTATATTGCGTATTTGAAATAAATTCGCATCCTTGCTAAGGATTATTGAATAATCGCTTTTAATTTTCTTTGTCATTTTGAACACCTGAGAGTGAAACTAAACCTGATACTAATAAAAATTTAATATGGCATCAAAATTATCATTGAAGGTGTATCACCAAATATAGTGATTTTGGAGTGTAAAGCCGATTCGCCAATTGAATGATGTAAACGTATGTATATTTTTACACCGCGATATAGAAGAACTAGAATTAAAATTGAAAGAGAATAAAACCTGTATATGTTTTGGTCCGTAAAAAAAAATAATGGCCAAGTTAAATTCAGAATTGAAAAAGAACTAAGTACCATATTAAATTATTTTGTAAATGTATTTGCGCAGATATTTATGGATATAAATTAAAATCAGGCAAGTAGATTTACCCCACATATTAAAAAAATAATAATTAAATAAAACCATTCGCTGAATATGAAAAAGTTGATTTACATCTTGTTATTTATAACTGTTATTACAGTTAATGTAAATGCCCAAAGTTTGGGCGATTACCGTACTATTGAATCAGGTGCCTGGGAAGTGCCCGCCAACTGGCAACGTTATGATGGCGCAGCATGGGTATCTGCCATTGTTCCTCCTGATGGCACTAATAGCAATGTGATAACCATACGCAATGGTGATAACATAAATAATAACTCGCTAATCGTGCAGGCAGACCAGTTAATTGTAGAAGCGGGAGGTGGCTTAAGCATAGCTGAAGCCGATTTAATTATACTTGATGGAGCTGGTAATGATCTAGAAGTATATGGTTCGTTAACGTATGCCGGTGGTGGTTTAATTGTGAATGGCAACGTTGTAATAGAATCAGGTGCTCAACTGAATTGTGGCACCCTGGACGTATTTAACGGCCCCGGTAGTATTGATATTTTATTAGGGGGAAGTATGTTGATTTCTACCGCAGAAGATTTTGTATTAGGAGGCGGATTAATTATCAACAATGCAGGTGCAATTAACTGGGGTAGTGGATCGAGCGTAATTATTTTTCAAGGTATCAATACCAAAATTGAGAGTACAGGTATTATTGATTTTTCAGGCACAGGAAATATAGATTTTACCGGAATTAATAATGCAATAAATAATGGTGGTAGTTTATCCTTTAATAGCTCCATGGATATTAATGTTACAGGAGGCACAACTCCGGCCATAAACAATAGCGCAATAGGAATAATCACCATTGATAATAATAGTTTGATCACTTTAACTGCTGATGTAGTATTTAACAACCACGGAGCAGTTACGGTGCAACCGTCTGCTGAATTATCTGTAAACAATAGCACCGGAATTCATGATGGTACTTATACCATAGATGGAGACTTAAATGGCACAGTATATTTAGAATTTAGTGGGCCGTTATTTACTGTTAGCGGTTCGGTTGGATTGGATTCATTAAAATTTACCGGCAGCAGCAATCAGACTTTAACAGGAGGTGGAATAATTACGAATTTTACAATGCTTAACTCAAATGGTATCACGCTCAATAGTGATATAACCGTTACAGGCGCAATGGTTTATACCGATGGAATAATTACAACCGGAATAAATAATTTAAAGCTAGGGCCGAATGTTTCAATTGGTGTAAATGGCATTAGCTGGGTAAATGGAAATTTGGAGCGCGAAGTTGTAAATACCGGATTTTATTCTTTTGATATAGGCGATGCCACTTACAGGAATGTCTTTGATATAACTATGGATAATATTTTCACACCCGGTTTCATTACCGCCAGGGTAGAAGGTGCCGATCACCCTGATGTAGCCAATTCAGGTATTAATCCGGCAAAAAGTGTAAATAAGCATTGGAAAATAAATAATAACGGAGTTGGCTTCACTTCGCTAACTTCAAACTTTATTTGGGAAACTGGCGAAATAGATGGAGGGGCTAACCCGGCAAACTTTATAGTTTCTAAATTTGATAATTCAAGCTGGATTTTCGTTTCAGTCACCAATAATGGCAGTAACTCTATTTCAGTTACAGGCATAACCTCGTTTAGCGATTTTCAAATTGGCGAAGCCGCGAACCCTCCCACAAATGAGTACCGCACGGTTGCCTCAGGTATTTGGCCTGACATTGCTAACTGGGAAACATTTAATGGAAGTGTATGGGTGCCTGCAGCGCAACCACCTTCAGTGTTGGATAGCACCATTACCATCAGAAGCGGCCACACCATATTTGTACTTAGCAACCTTACTATAGATGAATTGGTAGTAGAAAATGGTGGCTCTCTCAGCACCAACAATGTAACGGTAACTGTAAACGATGGTCCCGGTGTTGATGTTACCTTTATGGGTGGTGCTGGTTTATTAGGCACCGGCATGTAAATACCGGAGCCTCCATAGATGGTAGTGGTCAGGTAAATTACTATGGACCAGAGGTAATTAACAATGGTTATATAGGATTGGGATTTGGGATATGGATGATAACGCCAATCAAACATTATCGGGTACAGGTAAATTCAAGCATCTTTTATTGAACACCCTTTCAGGCACTACGCTTACAAGCGATATGCATGTGGAGCAACTGTTCAATATCAATAATGGCATTTTACACACAGGCAACTTCACATTGATATTAGACTCGGGTGCAACGGCTCAAAATAATGGTAATGGCGATGACTGGATTGATGGCAATATGCAACAGTATTATGTTGCCGGAAATTCTTCGGCTTGGTTTCTTATTGGTGATAATGTTGATTACTATCCAATATCATTAACTGTGGATGCCACTGTTGGCGGTGGTGTAAGAGCCAGCGCAATAGCCGGTGATGATGCCAATATTAGTAGTTCGAATATTGATGCTGCCAAAAGTGTCAACCGTCATTGGAAAATAGATTCGGCAGGTGTAGAATTAAGCGGATTATCCGTAACATTAAATTGGCAACCTGCCGATATTGATGCCGGTGCCGACTGGAATTTATTTGAAGTATCAAAACTGCACGATGGTATATGGACACCGCTTACAGTTACTAACCGCACAGCAACCTCAATTACAGCAAGTTATACAGGTAATCAATTAAGTACTTTTCAAGTAGGTCAACCTGTATGCATTATAAATATTCCTGATGCTAACTTTTAAGAATGCATTGTTGGCAAATGCATTAATCAATACAAATAGTGATAGTGAGATAAATGTGCTGAAGCAGCTGCATATACCGGCCATATGTATATCAATGGATTGGCATTGCAGATTTAACCGGTATAGAAGCATTCACTGCGTTGATGGACTCCACTTATAGATAACTCACTTTCAACGCTTGACCTTAGCGCCAATACACAACTTCACTTACTTGTTTTGTGCAAATAATCTATTAACAAGTCTGGATCTAAGCAACAACCTATTGCTACAGACCTTGCTTTGTGGAGGTAAACTCTGATTACTAACCTTGACCTTTCAGCAAATACTGCAATAACATTTTTTAACAGCCCCGGTATGTAGGTTACCAATCTTGACCTGTCTGCACAAACAGGGTTGACATGGTTAAATAGTTAGCAACACTCTCTTCATTAAGTAGCTTAAATGTTCGTGAACGGTAACAACAGCAACCTCTACTTTCTTTAATGCATCAAGCTATCTGATGTTAACCTGCATACAGGAGACGATATCGCATACATGAACACTAATTGGAGTGGTGGCAAAGATGCTGGTGCTATCTATAGTACAAACTGCGCATGTATTGTAAATATTCCTGATGCCAATTTTAAATCAGCATTAGTTTCAGATTTTTCTATTAATACGAATGAAGATGGCGAAATACAATGCGCTGAGGCTATTGCATACACTGGTACCATTAATGTAAACTCATTAGGAATAAGCGATTTAACAGGGATAGAAGCATTTACAAATTTAACGGGATTGGATTGTTCTACGAATAATCTAACAGCATTAGATATTTCTTATAATACATTCCTACAAACAATAAATTGTGCAGTTAATTCAATTACTAATCTTGCATTTACAGGAAACTCCAATGTTCAACAATTAATTATTGGGAATAATTTAATTCCTGGAAGCATTAATCTTACTGGTTGTACCAATATGTTTAACCTTAATTGTGCTAATAATTTATTCACTAGTTTAACATTGGTTTCATCTATTAATTTATCAATGCTGCAATGTCAAGGGAATGCACTTACATCATTGGATGTTAGCAATAATACAGGGTTGTAATTTTTTGATTGTAATAGCACCATTACAAGTTTAGATTTAAGCACTAACACCGCATTGACAACTATCCTCTGTGCCGACAATCTACTCAGTTCTCTTAATATACAAATGGCTTCAACAGTAACTTGGTATATATTCGATGCTACCACCAATCCATTGCTCACCTGCATACAAGTGGACGATCCTAGTTACATGAACGCTAATTGGAGCGCGGGTAAAGATGCAGGCGCCACTTATAGCACTGTTTGCCCACTGCCCTGTATTGTAAATATTCCTGATACAGCATTCAAAAATGCTTTATTGGCAGATACATTAATCAACACAAATGGCGATGGAGAAATACAATGTGCTGAGGCAACTTCTTTTACAGGAGTAATAAGTGTTAGTAGTTTAGCAATTTCTGATTTGACAGGCATTGGGGCATTTATTAATATCACAGGTTTAAATTGCTCCAACAATAACTTATTAAGTTTGGATGTTTCCACAAATTTGAATTTGGTAAATCTAAACTGTGCTGCAAATAAATGGAGGGGCAGCATACAGCACCAATTGTTCGGCTCTTGTAATTACATGTGCTCCCGCCTTTACCGTTTGTCAGGATAATATCAATGGAGCTTGCAGTGTTGCCCTACTGCCGCCTATGCCTATTCAAGTTGGCCCTTCTTTTCACCGATAGAAATGTAGGCATATACAGAGTGAGTATTAATGGAGGAGGTAATGCCGCAGTGGTAGCACTGGGCCATCTGGTTTCATTAAGCTATTCAGTTGTAGCTAATTTTAATATCAATAATGTGTATTGCCCCGGTTGTATTTATCAAGGGTATATTGGAATTTGGTGGCACCTTCAAAACCCTTCAATGCGAGCCATCAATTAATGTTGATATTCCAATACATATCAGGGAGGAAATTTTGTGGCGCCATCAACCTCGAAAGTGTACTATTTGACTTACGATTACACATTAGATTATACCTGTCAACCCAGGTTCTTTAGTAAGACAACCCGGCCAATGCTATCTGTGTATTGGAGGGAAATTTCCTTCCCTGTTGTTGTGGGTGGTTCCGGACCAGTAACGGTTACCAATGATGCTCCATCTTGCTTCCCACTTGAACAAATAACTTAAATCATGGACCCGCCACCGATTCCTTAAACAACACTGCTACGTTGCACACAAGATGTAACAGTAACCCCTGCAACTGTTTATTATCGTGACAGGGATAACGATGGATTTGGAAATGATGGTCACGGGCTTACTCATGCTCACAACCTGCAGGATTTTGAATTGAATAGTACCGATTGCAATGATGACAATTCAAATATTACCAATTCGGGATGTACGGCATCGGCATTAATTTTGATGGGGGTGAACGATTATGCATTTGTACCCGGTGTGGTTACAAACTCGTTCAGCCAGAAACGTGGATTAAGGCAGATGAAGCCAAAGTGCATTTGTGTGGGAAAGTGCTGTTTCGGATCGGACCCAAGCTCTTGAAGGTTCAACCTGAAAATCTTCAATTTTGGTAAAATGATAAACACCAATGTTTCTACAGACCATTAGTGCTTGGAACGTGGAATCATATAGCTTGCACATTTGATGCACAAACTAAATTGCAATCTATATTTTTAAACGGTGTATTTGTGGATTCAGTTACTGCAATTGGTGTAACTGGTATTAGTAGTGGTTTATTTGTTGGTTCACGAGCAGGAAGTCTTGGATTCTACCCCGGGTCAATGGATGAAATGCGGATTTGGACTCGGGCATTAACAGCAGCAGGAAATTTCTGATCATTATGCTTAGAAATTCAAACACCACAAATGGTTTGGCCCTCAACTATCACTTCAATCAGGGAATTGCTTCGGCCAATAATTCTTCAGATAGTATTTTAATAGATGCCAGTGGCAATGGAATTAATGGAGATTTAAATAACTTTGCTTTGAACGGACCAACATCGAACTGGGTAAACCCGGGTGGCGTTATCACTGGCACTGCTTGTCCATGTATTGTAAATATTCCTGATACGGCATTTAAAAATGCGTCATGTAAGCATTAACACTACTAACTGCCGATGGTGAAATTCAGTAGTTCTGAAGCCTCAGCTTACACCTGGAGCTATAGATGTAAATAGTTTGGCTATTACGAATATGACCGGTATGAAGCTTACCGGTATTACCAGCTTAAACTGTTTCAAACAGTTTAACAAGTTTAGATCTCACGGCCAATACAGCACCGGTAACCTTATACTTGTCACTCCAACAGTATAGATACGCTTGATTTGTCTAACAATAATCTTAACCGGAAACTTTTTAAATTGCTCTTCAAATCCATAACTACATTAGATCTGAGTGATAATGGTTTATTGCAAACTCTTGATGTTGGCTTTAACCAACGTAAGTTTGATTTAACGGGTCCAAACTGCTTGACCTCAGCTACCCTTCAAGCCAATCAACTCAGCAGTATTGATTTATCTCAGAATACAGGTCTTGTTTATTTATCAGCCAACGACAATCCACTTACTTCTCTTGATGTATCAGCACTTACTGCTTTAACTCAATTTTATGCTCAAACAAGTCCATCACTTTCTAGTTTGAACACGCAAAATGGCAACAATTTGAACCTAACTGCATTCAATGCTACCAACTGTCCATTATTAACCTGTATTCAAGTAGATAGCCCTGCCTATATGAATACTAACCGGAGTGCAGGAGAAGGTGCAGGGGCTAAGATTTAGGGCAGACTGCAATTGCACGATTGCAATTCCGGATGCAAATTTTCAAACACTAACTCGTTAGCAAACAATGCAATCAATACAAATGCCGATGGAGAAATTCCAATGCTAAGTGAAGCTGCGGCATATACAGGAACTATTAATATTGCTAATTTGGGTATTTCAGATTTAACAGGTATAGAGGCTTTTGTTAATCTTACAAATTTAGATTGTTCAAATAATTTATTAACCAATTTTTGATATAAGCAACTAAACATTGCATTAACCATTTTGTATTGCAGCGGTAACCAATTAGCAAACATTAA